>CANGOX010000002.1 GCA_947455605.1 Chitinophagaceae bacterium | reverse complement strand
TCCTGTTAATACAGGTGCAATATTGTCTTTCACAATCACCGTCTGGGTCTGTGTAGATGTATTGCCGTTGCCATCGGTATAGCTCCAGGTAATGGTGTATGTACCCTGTGTTGTATAGGTTGTTGGATTTACTGTGGTAGCCGTTACGGTGCCTGCACAATTATCAACTGCTTTTGGTGCCGTTACTGTTACAGAACATTGACCGGTTAAGGTTAGTAAGGTAGCTACGGTTGGTACAGGAGCGATATTGTCCTTACCTGTATAAGTTACACAGGCGATCGTACTGTTGCCATTTGCATCGCTTACCGTGTAAGTGTATTTCCTTGTCCAGCCGGTAGCATCACTACCTGTTGTAGTAGTGCTGGCCAATACGGCTGTTACGGCTGTACAATTATCCGTATACAAGGCAGCAATACTTGCTGTACTTGGTGCAGCTGGTACACCAGATAAACACTGGTAACCTGTTCCTGTTGGTAAGGTTCCTGTTAATACAGGTGCAATATTGTCTTTCACAATCACCGTCTGGGTCTGTGTAGATGTATTGCCGTTGCCATCGGTATAGCTCCAGGTAATTGTATAAGTACCCTGTGTTGTATAGCTTGTTGGATTTACTGTAGAAGCTGTTACTGTGCCTACACAGTTATCAACCGCTGTTGGTGCCGTTGCTGTTACAGAACATTGACCCGTTAAGGTTGGTAATGTAGCTACGGTTGGTACAGGGGCAATATTATCCTTACCCGTATACGTAACACAAGCTGTTGTGCTGTTACCGCTTACATCGCTTACGGTATAGAAGTATTTCCTTGTCCAGCCAGAGGCATTATCTCCGGTTGTAGTAGTGTTGCTCAATACAGCCGTTACTGCACCACTGCAATTGTCGGTATATAAAGCCGCAATAGAAGAGGCTGACGGTGCTGCTGGTGCTCCGGATAAACACTGTCCTCCTGTACCACCTGGTAACGGACCATAAGTTAATACCGGTTTGGTGTTATCATTTACGGTAATGATCTGTGTACACTCATTCCAGTTATTTGATGGATCAGTTGCACGATAGGTACGTGTAATGGTATATTTATTAGGAGCGGTCTGGTTAGAGATCACATCGCTGATAAAGCTTACTACTCCAGAACAGTTATCCGCTGCTGTTACAGAAGCGATATTTACAGCCGGTACATCAGATGCACACTGAACAGTTACCGGTGCAGGACATAGGATCGATGGTTTGATGATATCGAGTACCGTTACTGTTGCAATAGCAGATGCGCTGTTACCGTTCACATCCGTTACTGTCATGGTAACAGTGTTTGGCCCCAGATTAGAACAATCGAAGTCAGACTTATTGATAGTGATAGAAGAGATTCCATCAGGATCATAAGAGCCATCATCAATATCTCCTGCGTTGATGCTTACATGACCGGTTGCATCTACATAGATGGTTCTGTCTTTTGTTTTGATCACAGCCGGATCATCTACTGAGTTAATTGTGATAATTACTGTTGCAATTGAACAATCTCCATCTGCATCACACAATTTGTAGGTGAATGCATCTGTGCCATGGTAATTAGCAGCAGGTGTATAGGTGTAGGTTCCATCGGTATTGAATACTAATGTACCATGCGTAGTGGCACTTACAACGCTCCATACATTACCACCATCTCCACTCAATATATCGTTACCGTTTACTGAGCTGGTCAACACATTGTCTTCATTGATCGTTTCGGCATCGTTCACAGCTACCGGTACATCATTTACAGAGTTAACTGTAATCGTTACTGTAGCAGTAGAACAATCACCATCTGCATCACATAATGTGTATGTGAATATATCTGTTCCGTGGAAGTTGGCATTTGGAGTGTATGTATATGTTCCATCAGTATTGAATACCAGGGTACCATGGGTAGTTGTGGTTACAACGCTCCATACATTACCACCATCTCCGCTTTGTGTATCGTTACCACCTACTGAACTTGTCAGTACGCCGTCTTCGTTCACGCTCTCTGTATCATTCACAGCTACCGGTACATCATTTACAGAATTAACTGTAATGGTTACTGTAGCAGTTGAGCAATCAGGATCTGCATCACATAATGTGTATGTGAATATATCTGTTCCGTGGAAGTTGGCATTTGGTGTGTATGTATATGTTCCATCAGTGTTGAATACTAATGTACCATGTGTAGTTGTGGTTACAACAGCCCATGTGTTACCACCATCTCCGCTCTGTGTGTCGTTACCGCCTACTGAACTTGTCAGTACACCGTCTTCGTTCACACTCTCTGTGTCGTTCACCGCTAGCGGTACGTCATTTACAGGGGTAACGGTGATTGTCAAAGTAGAACTTGCTGTTCCGCCATGGTTATCAGTAATATAATAAGTGATCACAGGTACCGGACCATTATAATTTGGTGCCGGAGTAAATGTGAATGATCCATCTGTGTTAATTATTATCACACCCACACCTGGTATGGTTACCGGCGAACCGGTATTATAAGGTGTACCTCCGATCTCAAAGCCGGTTACATTTAATGTATGTCCGTCCAGATCAGTGTCATTACCCAACACATTACCAGTTACCGGTGTATCCTCAGGCGTTGTAGCAAAATCAGGATTTGCAACCGGAGGATGATTTGTCACGGTTACATTGATCGTGCATTCAACATGGTTGCCTGCTGCATCTGTAACTGTAATAGTAACAGGTGTAGTGGTTCCCAGTGCAAAGAAGTTACCCGGGTTGATTGAATAAGAAACCGTCGGAATACCGCAGTTGTCTGCAGCATCTGTAATTGTATAAGAAGAAACGTTTGCTCCATTTAATCCAGGTGCACCCGGTACGGTAATATCACCAGGGCAAGTGAAGGTTGGTTTCTGATCATCTACAACTGTAACAGTTTGTGTTGCTGTAGATGTATGGTTATGAACATCAGTTACAGACCAGGTTACGGTTGTTGAACCAATCAGGAAGGTAGCTGGAGCATCATTCGTAACAGAAAGAACAGCACAGTTATCTCCTGTAGATGGATTACCCAATGTTACATGAGACGCAGCTGTAGAACAGCTGTTGGGATCAACCGATACCGTTACGGCAGCAGGTGGTGTGATCGATGGGAACTCATCATCTGTAATCTTGATGGTTTGAACATGTGAATCAGTATGTCCATATGCATCTGTAGCCGTCCAGGTAATGGTTGTTACACCCACCGGATATGGATCATTCAGACTCAGGAGAGGATTATCACTTCTTACAGCTGTAATTACTACTGAATTACAATTGTCGGTTGCAGTAGCTGTACCGATATAAGTTGCAAATGAAGTTGTGCCCGAGCCATTACCGCCAGGTCCGCCTTGTCCACCAGGCTGTTGTGCACCGCCACCATTAGGGCCTGCAGGGGCTCCAAATGTATAGTTGCACTTACCGTTATCAGCTGTATGTTCAATATCAGCCGGTACAGTAATGACAGGGTTTTCTGTATCTGTTACCATTACATCGAAGCTTCCTGTTGCGGTGTTTCCACTTGCATCAGTTGCGGTGTAATGTACTGTAGTCGTTCCAATTGGGAATACGTCACCTGAAGCATGGTCGGATGTTACATTTACAACCGGACAGTTATCCGTTGCTGTAACTGCTGGCCATGTTACGGCTGCACCGCAAACACCTGCATCATTTGTTTTGCTGATGTTGCCTGGTACATTAACCAGTGCAGGGCTTTCATGGTCTTCTACCGTTACTGTAAAGCTGGTAGAAACATTTCCACACTGGTTGGTTGCTTTAACTGTTACCGTTGTGATTCCTTTATTAAAGAGAGATCCGCTGCCGGTTCCGCTGCCGCTGCCTGTGGTAGCTCCTGTAAAGGTATAGCTCAGGTTAGCCGCTGGTATTCCGCTGGCGGTTACTGTATAAGTTGCAGGTGCATCGCATCTGCCCAAAGTTGTGTTGATCGTCTGATCAGCTGGTGCCGTTGTAATTACCGGTGGTATACAATTTACAATCACATGTAAAGTACAGGTCTGTACATTGCCATGTATATCTGTAACGGTTACTATTACCGGTGTATTGCCAATCGGGAAAAAGCTGCCTGGTGTTATGCTGTAGGTTGTAGATGATACTCCACAGTTATCCGCAGCATTGGTTACACTATAAGTAGCATAGTATCCATCTGTTCCGTTAACATCTTTCGCATTGGCTGATACATTAATATCTGAAGGACATGTAAACGTAGGTTTCTGATCATCAGTAACGGTTACATCAAAGCTTCCTGTTGCTGTGTTTCCACTTGCATCAGTTGCTGTGTAATGTACAGTTGTTGTTCCAATTGGGAATACTTCACCTGAAGCATGGTCGGATGTTACATTCACAACCGGACAGTTATCCGTTGCTGTAACTACAGGCCAAGTTACCGCTGCACCGCAAACACCTGCATCATTGGTTTTGCTGATGTTACCTGGTACATTAACCAATACAGGGTTTTCCTTGTCTTCTACTGTTATTTTAAAGCTTGTGCTTACAGAACCGCAAATATTCGTTGCTGTAACCTTAACAGTAGTTACGCCCTTGTTAAAGACAGATCCGCTTCCGGTTCCTGATCCGCTACCTGTAGTTGCACCGGTAAAGGTGTAGCTCAGATTAGCTGCAGGTAAACCGCTCGCCGTTACAGTATAGGTGGCAGGTGCATCGCATCTGCCTAAAGTTGTGGTGATTGTCTGATCAACCGCAGCTGCAGTAATAACCGGAGTTACACAGGTTACAATCACATCAAATGTACAGGTGGATGTATTGCCATTACCATCATTTGCCGTAACTGTTACAGTGTGTGTACCGATAGCAAAGAAGCTTACGGATGGAATACTGTAAGAAATTGAAGGCGTTGTACAATTATCTGTAGCGGTGGCAGTATAAGCAACCATTGCACCGGCTACACCATTACCGTCTGTTATATTGGCAGTAAGAGTTATGTTATTTGGACAATGAACCACCGGAGGTGTTACATCTTTCACTACTACATGTTGAATTGCAGTAGTTACATTATTGCTTGCATCTGTAAAGGTCCAATGTACATCATACTCACCTTGTGTATTGTAAACCAGCGGATCATTGGTTGTACCCGTAATGGTTCCTCCGCAAGGATCTGTAGTGGTAGCAGTTGGAACGTTAGCTGAACATTCACCTGTTACGGTAACCAGTACCGGTTTCACAGGTGGAGTTTGGTCAACCACTGTTACGGTAACTGTTGCGCTGGCAGTTAAGCCTGCAGGATCAGTTACTGTGTAAGTGAAGCTGTCTGTTCCGGTAAAGCCGTATGCAGATGTATACGTGATAGTTCCGTCGTTATTTACTACTACGGTTCCGCCATTGGTTGTTGTTGCTGAAGACAGAGATACAGTTAACGCACCGTTTTCAAAGTCTGAATCATTGCTCAGTACATTGATCACAGTAGGATTACATTTTTCTGTTGTTTTTGTATCGATGTTGGCAACCGGCGGACGGTTAAATGGTTGTGCATTACATGCAGGTGATGCAGGCGGATAACTTACCTGAATGGTTTCAGTTGGGTTAACGCTGATCTGTAAGTAAGCATTCGGACGTGTGCCTTCAAATCCATCAGCACCCTGAACCCAAACACCATTCTGGATATACCAGCCCGGCCAGTCGATCGGTTGACCCTGCGCATCAAGGATAGCACCTGGCCATAAGATATCGCCGGTTAATCCCAGTCCGGTTAATACCGGTTGAGCGGCAACAGGACTTCCGTCACCATTTAACCAGGTTAAGGTTACAGGCAATGAAGCATCCGGTGTAAAGTTTGGTATTACTTCATAATGTACATACGGTACATCATTGTTACAATATGAGTTAGCGATCAAACGCAGGCCTCTCGCAATTCTGATTCGGACAACGGCCTGATCACAATTGGTTGGATTGGCTTTTTCACAGATACGGTAAACAACTGAGTAATCTCCTTCCCATGTACCGGCAGGAATAATTAATGAACCGTTTGCATCAAAAGTTAATCCGGTGATACCACCATCATTAACCAATGTGAGGTTAACCTGTGAAATTGTGAAGGATGCATTATTTAATAAGTCGTTGGTCAAAACAACCGGAGTTGTTCCGCCATGTGCACCATTGATCGGTAAGGATGTATAATCATCATCAACCGCATCAATCGGTCCTGCGTTTACAATTACATTGAATGTACACTGAGCGGTTAATCCGTTCACATCTGTTACAGTAACTGTAACCGCATGTGTACCCACACCAAAGAAGGTGTTAGGTGCAGGACTGTAAACAATACTTTGTACATGACAATTATCCGTTGCAGTAGTTGCATTGCTGTAATCATAGCTGGCGCCATAACCGTTAACAGTTGATGTTGCAGTTAATATGATTGGTGAAGCAGGACATACAGGAACCGGCGGAGTAACATCCAGAATGATCACATGTTGAACCGCAGTTGATGTATTACCGGTTGGATCAGTAAATGTCCAGGTGATCACATGATCACCTTGTGTGCTGTATGTTGTAGCATCAGTTGTTGTACCGGTGATAGGACCTGCACAAGCATCCGTTGCAACCGGTGCAGAAACTGTTACCGGTCCACACTCAGAATTGATCGTTGGGATAGTTGGCGCAACAGGTGCAACAATATCCTGAATGGTAACAACCACTGCATTTGATGCAGCAGATACGCAACCATTGCTTGTAATCACTACTGTATAAGATCCGCTTGTAGTAGCACCGTAAGAAGATCCGGTAGCACCATTGATGATACTTCCGTTCTTATACCACTGATAGGTGTACCCAGAACCGGTATTCGCATTCAGTGTTACAGTAATACCCGGACAACCTGTGGTTGGTCCTGCCGCAGTAACGGTTGCTGTAGGTAAAGCATTTACCACAACTGAATTGCTGGTTGCTGTACAACCTGCAGCTGAAGTAACTACTACAGAGTAAGTTCCAGGAGCAGTGGGTACATAGGTGGTAGCTAACGCAGCCGTAAATTTCCTTACAGCACTAGACGCATAATCACCTACATATATAGAGCCGCCCAGATCAACATAAATGCCACCGCCTGTAAAGCTGGTTGCAACATTGGTTCCTGAGCTGCTTAACAATGTAACCCCGGCTGCTGCATTTGGTGCCCATTTCTGAACACGTGATATAGAATTTGCGTCTAAAATATATAAGTTATTAGAAGCATCAATCTGTAATCCCAATATGCTGTTCAGCTGATTAGCTGCAGTTCCCTGGCCATTACCACCCGCTACTGTAACACCGGATGAAGCGCCTTGTGCCCATTTCTGTACACGGGCGTTTGGATAGTCGCCTATATATAGATTACCAGAAGCGTCGATTACCAAACGTTCAGGATCGCGTAATTGATTAGCTGCAGTACCATAGGTTGTGCTAACGACAACAATTCCTGATGTTGCTCCTGTGGTCCATTTAGTAACCCTTCCCGGAACAGATGGCCCGGTGCCTTGTTCAAGTACAAATAAATTTCCTGAAGCATCTAATGCAACACCGGTTGGCCAACTGGTTTGATTTAGAGCAGTACCTGACCCATTACCACCCGCTACGGTTACACCGTTGGTTGCACCAGGCGCCCATTTTTGAACACGATGGTTACGCCAATCAGCTACATATACATTTCCTGATGCATCAACAATCACTGCCGTAGGCTCAAGCAATTGATTTGCCGCACTTCCTGCACCGTTTCCACCTGCCACTACAACGCCATTGCTGGCGCCGGGAGCCCATTTAACAATTCTATGATTGGCCTGGTCAGCAACATAAGTATTGCCAGAGGCATCTACAAAAATGTCAATATTATTATTCAATTGATTTAACCCTGCACCCGCACCATTGCCACCTGCCACTAATATACCGGTGGCACTAATTGTTGAGCTCACACTAAATGGTGAACCATTCAAACTCCACTGAACCGATGATGCATTCGTTGCTGTTACATTAATAGCAGAACCATCTAAACAGGCCGGGCCTGCAATAGATACGGTAGGATTCGGATTAACCGTAACCACCGTTGCTGCAGAAGTGGCAGAGCAGTTACTGTTTGAAACAGTTACTGTATATGATCCCGCCGTGTTAACCGTAATAGATTGTGTGTTGGCACCATTGCTCCAGGAGTAGCCGGTACCTGCAGAAGCTGTTAATACTACAGAACCACCCAAACAGAAACTGGTTGGTCCACCTGCAGTAATGTTTGCAGCTGGTAAAGCATTCACCGTTACAGTAACCGCAGTTCTTGATGGAGAAGTACATCCAATAGGCCCAACTGTAGCTTCTACATAATAAGTTGTATTGGCTGTTAATGAAGGCGTAGTGTATGTTGAACCACTAAACAGTAATACACCACCACTGGCAGCATTATACCATTTGAAAGTAGAACCCGGAGCGTTGGTAGATGAAGCAGTTAATGTAGTTGAAGTACCTGAACAAATGGTTGTATTACCTGAAATACCACTGATTACAGGGATCAACCTGATTATCACATCAGCTCTTCCGGTAACCGAATTCACACAAGTAGTCGAACTCGCATCTTTTACAGAAACCAATGCATATGCATAAGTTCCTACAACACCGGTCGGCGCAGCTACTGTTGCAGTATTTCCAGTAGAAACTACCGTTTGTGGTGTTGCACTATTGATCGTATACGTAAATGTATATGGTGCAGTTCCATTAGCACCAGTAAATGTTATTATTGGTGATGTTGCATTCTGACATACTTCGCTAGTACCGGTAATAGTAGCAGTTGGTAATGAATTTACCGTAACCGTAGCTGTTGAAACCCCGCCACAATCATTAGTGAAAGTAATGGTTGCAGTACCTGCCGCAACACCTGTTACCACACCGGAAGCACTTACCGTTGCAACAGCGGTATTGCTGCTGCTCCAGGTTCCTGTATTGGCATTGGCCAATGTTGTGGTTGAACCGGCACATACATTTGTTACACCGGTGATCGCTGCAGTTGGAGGAGTAAAGGCTGCGCATGTACCGGAAACGGTTCCTGCTGTCCAGTTAGAAGTTACTCCATTCAATGTAAAGTTTACAAGCGTACCATTATTATTTCCGGTAGCGTCTGTTGCAAAATTGATTGCCGTATTATCGGCATTGATATTACCCTGATCCAGATGATACAAGGCAACCAATCCGGTTTGACCGACTGTATTTAAACCACAGCCTTTGTCAGCATTCAATTCACTCGCACACAAGGCACGGCTCCATACCCTAACTTCATCCATATCACCTTTGAATGGAACAGATGTGTTTTGTCCATCACAAACGCTTTTTCCAAGGGTTGTAACATAACTGTTGCTAACATTGGCAGGTGCAGATACGGTGCCATTTAATACACCATCCACATAAATAGAAGCCAAACCAGCTTTACGGGTTAAGGCAATATGGTGCCACTTATTATCTGAAATATTAGATGTACCAGTTACAGAAGCATAGTTGGAAAAATTACTCTCATCTATCTCAATACTCAATTTACCGGCTACCGCCTGCATACTGATGAAATTACTAACTGCACACACTGCTCGTTTAGAGAAGAAATAAGTATTGGCTAACCCAGTACGTACATTCATTTCAATGGTGAAATCGCCTGTGCCTACATTACCTAAAGTGTTATTGATGCTTACATAATCATCAACACCATCAAAGTTCAAGGCAGTTGCCGGCACATAGGTAACTGTTACAACAGAACTTGCTGTGTTTGAACATCCGTTTGCATCAACACCTATTACAGAATAGGTAGTAGTTGTTACAGGGCTTGCTGTAACTGAAGTTCCTGTAGTAGCAGATAAACCTGTAGATGGAGACCATGAATAGGTAGCTGCACCACTAGCCGTAAGTGTTGTGCTATTACCATTAACAATGGTTACAGCAGAAGGCGTAATAGCTACAGTTGGTTTTGAATTCACCGTAATGGTCATAGTAGCAGTTGATGCACACTGACCGGCAGCTGGTGTAAATGTATAAGTTGTAGTAGTTGTATTATTTATAGCAGGAGACCATGTACCTGTAATGCCATTGTTTGAAGTTGTTGGCAATGCAGCTAAAGTGGCACCGTTACAGATAGCTGCAACCTGTGTAAAGGTTGGAGTGATAATCGAACTCACGATTACAGCTGCTGATCCTGTTGCAGTTGCAGAACAGGTTGTTGTTGAAGCATCTTTCACAGATACCAGCGCATAGGTAAAGGTTCCCAGTGTATTGGTAGGAACACTGATAGTTGCTGTATTACCTGAAGAAGTGATCGTTTGTTGCGTACCATTGTTAATGGTATAAGTGAATGTATATGGAGCCGTACCATTCGATCCGGTTAAAGTGATCGTTGGTGTAGCTGCATTCTGACAAACATTGGTTGTACCGCTGATGGTAGCAGTTGGCAACGGATTAACAGTAACCACCGTTGTAACGCTTGTTGAACAACCTGATGCATTTGTTTCTGTATATGTGATGGTTGCTGTTCCAGGATTAACACCGGTTACTACTCCGGTTGATGAAACAGTGGCAACATTTACATCACTGCTGGTCCATGTGCTGCTTCCCGAATTGCCTGCAGATGAGTTAGGAATACGTACGATCACGATACCCGATCCGCCCGCTTGAGCAGCCGTACCCCATCCTGCAGAAGAACCACCACCGCCACCACCACCGGTATTGGCAACACCGGCAGTTGCTGACTGACCAGAATTATTACTACCACGTCCTCCACCTCCATTGCCACCGGCATTAAATAAGGAAGGATTGAAAAGAGATCCGCCACCACCGCCGGCAAACCAGCCCGCCGGTGAACCTGCCGGGGCAAATTGTGCAAATTGCATACCTGCACCACCTACACCGGTGTTAGATCCGTCACCTGATGAGTTTCCACCAACCGCACCTGCTCCACCGCCACCGGTAGCTCCGTTATTACTGAAGATACCGCCACGATTCCCATATCCGATTCCACCACCGCTGTTGCCTTGAGTGGCATTGCCCGGAGCTAAACCATTAAAGTCGTCTCTTCCCTGTCCGCCACCTGAACCTCCGCTTATTCCCGGAACGTTACAGCATGCCGCACCGCCACCACCGCCAATAGCAGTGATCGCATCAAAAATTGAATTTTGTCCGCTGGATCCGCTTCCACCATTTCCTGCCGCTCCACCGTTTCCGATGTTGACAGTTTTAGCACCCGTTGTTAAAGGATAGGCAGCCGCATATACCAATCCACCGGCACCACCACCGCCACCGCCATTGCTGGATCCACCACCACCACCACCTGCTACTACCAATACTTCAGCATTACCTGTAAAGAAACTGGTGAGTGTACTGGATGCAGTGAATGTATGTATTTCATAACCGTTGGCAAAGCTAAGTGTACCTCCTATTGCCAGGGTTGCAGATAAATTAGTTGTACCTGCAACACACACTGTATTTGCGCCGGAAATATTTGGTGAAGGATTGGCATTCACCGTAATCGTCATGGTTGCTGTAGTAGCACACTGATTGGCATTCGGTGTAAATGTATAGGTTGTAGTTGTTGTATTATTTAATGCAGGAGACCATGTACCTGTGATGCCATTTGTTGAAGTAGTCGGTAAAGTAGAAGCAGATAAGGTTGTACCGCTACAGATAGCTGCAACCTGTGTAAAGGTTGGTGTAATCAAAGAGCTTACGGTAATAGTTCCGGTTGCGGTAATAGTTCCACATCCACCGGTTAATGTTACGGTATAATTAAAGGTTCCATTAGCAGAAGGTGTACCGCTGATAGTTACAACATTACCAGACCATACGCCGGTAACACCGGAAGGCAAGCCACTGAAAGTAGCACCGGTAGCACCGGTAGTGGCATACGTAATATTTGTAATCGGAGTGGTAATACAAACTGTTTGATTATTGGTACCCGCTGCAGAACTTAATGAGATCGTATTATTTGGAGTAACTGTGATTGTACCGGATGAAGTTACTGTTCCACATCCACCGGTTAAGGTTACTGTGTAATTAAAGCTACCGCTAGCAGTTGGTGTACCGCTGATGGTTACCACATTACCAGACCATACGCCAGTAACACCGGATGGCAATCCGCTAAATGTTGCGCCGGTTGCACCGGTTGTTGCATATGTAATATTGGTAATAGCTGTATTGTTACAAACGGTTTGTGCAACAGTACCTCCTGCAGAAGTTAATGAGATGGTATTATTTGCTTTAACAGTAATGGATCCGGTTGTTGTAGCCGTTCCACATCCACCGGTTAAGGTTACTGTAAAATTAGAGGTTCCGGCAGCAGTTGGTGTACCGCTGATGGTTATTACATTAGCAGCCCATGCACCGCTAACACCCGCAGGCAATCCGCTGAATGTTGCGCCGGTTGCACCGGTTGTTGCATAAGTAATATTTGTAACAGGCGTATTGATACAAACGGTTTGTGCATTGGTACCATTTGCAGAAGTAAGTGAGAGGGTATTATTAGGATTAACCGTTACCGTTACGGTATTGCTTAACTGTAAACTGCAATTGGAAGTACAATCCAGGTTACCACTTGTCCAGGCAGTTGCCGGAGTTAAATTATTTAATGTGCCGTTCAATCCGTTGCCTGATGCATCTGCAGCAATTGTGCTGCCGGTAGCATCATCTAATTTATAGTAAACAGACAGACCGGTTTGTGGTGCAGTAATGCATCCACCTTTATTATCAGCTATCTGAGAAGCAGTGCGAACTGTATTCCAGATACGTACATCGTCTAATTTGCCTTTGAGCGTAACTTGGTTGTCTGCACGTCCTGCCAGAATCAATTTGGAATTCGCTACGGAAGCTACAGGTTGTGATACAGCAGCATTGTTTTTCAAAACGCCATCAACATAGAGGTATTGCTTGGCTGCCGTTGCATCATATACACAGGCGATATGGTGCCATCCTGTTGTGATAGTCGTTGTAATCTGTTGAGAAAGTGTACCATTTCCTACCCAGAAACTCATGGTTCCGTTGATCTGGTAGATATCAAATGGTCCGGCTACATTTCCGGCTCCCTGTGAAGCAAAACCATCTGCGGTAGCAGTTAGTGCGTTAATAAACCACCAGCCTTCTACGGTAAATCCATTAGCTACATTGAGTGCAAAGCTGTTATTGGTAACCGATCCGCTACCGTTAAAGCCAAGAGCACCTAAATGGTTATTATCTGCCAATACATTATAAGTACTGGTAGAAGTAATTGCACCGGTATTGAAGGTAATGGCAGAACCCGTACCCGCAATCGGGCCGGCAACTACTGCATTATTGGCATTGTTACGCAGGGTATAATTGATACCCGTTTGCGTAGAAGCTACTGTAACAGAAGCTGTTCCACCGCTACATACTGAAGTAGGTGTAACAGATACCGTTTGATCTGTGATATTAACAATACTCACATTAGCCGCAAAACGGGTAGCTGATGTACAGGTATTTGCATCGGTTACACTTACATAATAAGTGGCTACTGCAGAAAGAGCTGAAGTTGTATAGCTGGCGCCGGTAAATAACGGGCTTCCGCCTGATGCCGCACTATACCAGTTATAGACAGGTGAAGTTGCACCTGAAGTAGCCGTTAAAGTTGCGGTTGCATTTTTACAAATAGATGAATTTCCGGTTACACCGGTAATAACTGGCAAATTACTTGTTGCCGGTTGTGTAATGGTTACCGTTTGGGTTGATGCCGCAGTTGTATTATTAGCATCTTTTACCTGAATAGTATAGGTACCCGGAGCTAGTGCGCTGAATATATTTGAAGACTGATAAGTTGATCCCCCATCTTTAGAATAGGTATAAGGAGAACTGCCACCGGTTGCAGAAACTGTAATCGTACCGGTTGAGGCGCCAAAGCAAGTTATATTGGTTTGAGTAGTAGTAAATGTTGGGGCCGTTGAAGTTGAACATGTTATGTTCCATGTAATAACTACATACCCATGTCCTGTTGCCAAACCACCACCAACGCCCTTTTTACTGTTACTATTATAAGGAACTGCGGAATAAGAGCCGCCACCTCCACCAAAACCACTTATATTAGTAGAATTAGTTTCTCCACCACCACCTCCAGAATATCCGCCGCCGCCGCCGCCGCCGCCGGCATATGAAGCTCCACCGCCGCCATATCCACCGTTCTCTACATTGCCCCCATCTCCTCCGGCTGCTCCGTTTGAAGGACTTTGTCCATTGGCGCCTGAAACCAATCCCCCTTGTCCGTTACTATTAATACCAGCTCCAGAACCACCGCCATCTGTAGCTACACCACCACCACCAATTGTACCAAAAGAACCACCAACACCTGAAGCGCTATTTGAATTACCTCCATAATTAGCTCTGGTAATAATATTTGCATTTATATCGACATCGGGTAAACTTGAGTTACCGGCGCCAACATAGGGGGTTATCCCATTACCAGCACCACCTCCTCCACCGGATGCAATTAAAAGATTCGGTTCTGTTAAAGTACTAGACCCAAATACAAAAGTTCCACCACCTCCACCTCCGGTTTGGTTATCACCGCTAGGATCAACATCAAATCCTTTTTGACCTACTAGTATATGAAGGGTTCTTGTATTGGTAACATCAAACTGAGCCTCCATAATAGCTCCTTTACCTCCGTTTAAAACTTGAGCAGGATAATCGCCTCCATTTGCTCCAACAGCCCGTATGGTTACATTATTTACATTGTCAGGAATATTAAATATTTGAATACCTCCACTATAAGTGGCAGTAAAGACACCCTGCGGACAAACCCTTGATGAAGTTGTATCAAAAAAAGATTTAAAAGGGTTTGCCTCAATGGCACCGGTTACAGAAGAAGGCTCAACTGCTTCTGAGGGGTTGCTGTTGGCCGAAAGGGCTGTTTCTAACTGATTACGCCAATTTTTTTTCAGCTGTGTACCCTGGTTCTCAACAGCTGTTTGAAGAAAACCTATACCGGCTTTCCTGAAAGTTGCATCACTTACCGCTTTGCCATTCAATACAGCATCATTCAAACCAATATAAACCGGCTTGAGTTCTGAAGTATTCGCTTGAATGGTAAGGGAACTGAATAAAACAACAACTAATGTAATAGCTGAAAGGGTCCTGAGTAGAACTTGTTTCATAAGAGCAGGTTTAGGCGTATAATTTTGGATCAAGGTGTTGCGAATTAGTTTTGGTTGCGTTAAAAGCTAAGCAGTGTAAGGGTTTCAGAAAATGTTAACATTTCGTCTTCTTGCCGAATTATTAAGTTCGGAAACCGAAAAATGTTAATTTTTTTACTACAAAAACCGCATTTTCTTCCACGAAACAGCACTTATCTGTTAACTCGAGTTAACAATATTAGCAGATATGTAGTGATATTCCTACGTTTTAAGCATTATTTAAGGGGGTAAAATCTAGTATTTCATGACGAAAACTAACAGCTTTTGTCGTTCCGGGTAGTAATTCCTCCCGGTAACGCAGTAGGTACAGGAAATATAAAAAGGCCAAAAACAACGATTTTATGTTGTTTTTGGCCTTTTTTGAACGAAAATGGTCCATTTTAGCCCATTTTATGCCATTTTGCTACAATAATGCACCGGGTAGATTTTTTTATCTCTCAAGCTTAAAATTCAGATCCATGGCAGGTCGTTTGGGCGCGTTGGCTATTTTCCAGCCTGTACGGTACATCCAATCGGTCATTTTTTTAAGTTTTGGGATGTCTATATGGGCCGCGTCGTCCTGGGGGGTGTGGTAATCCGGGTGCAGCAAGGTAGAATACATCAGAGACAGAATGCCTGCCCTCGCATAGGGTAAATGGTCGCTCCTGAAATACCAGCCCTCAGGATGTGTTGTTTTATCCCATAAGGTATCCAGTTTAAATGCCGGTCCTTCCTTATTGGCATCCAATGCCATGGTTACCAGTTCGAGTGAAGTTCTGTGCGGAGGCTGCACACCCAGCAAAGCAGCACTATCGGGGTTGTTCCTGCCGATCATATCACCATTCAATACCGCTACAATACTTTTCTGGGGAATAGTTGGATGCGACACATACCACCTCGAACCCAATAGACCTCTTTCTTCTGCACCATGTATCACAAAAATAACCGAGCGCCTGCCCGGACTCTTTTTAAAAGCCCTTGCAATCGCCAGCATTGCCACATCCACACTGGCATTATCATCGGCACCATAATAGATGCTGTCTCCTTTGATCTCATTTCTTACACCATGTGCATCCTGGTGACCGCTATACAAAAGATATTCCTTTGAGAGTTCCTTATCAGTTCCATTGATCTTGCCAATGATATTCACCGAAGGATAATCAAAGCGTTCAATAATAATATTGGCAGAAATTTTTGCACCGGCTTGCTGCAACAAAGATCTGAAACTGCTGCGTACCCATAAAACAGGTACTGTTGCGCTAACAGCATTATTAGGACCACCTTCTATATCATAGGTTCCTCTTTTAAAGTTTTCATTGGCATCGGCCCAGCTTTTTTCTGCTACTTCATCTGCAATAAATACAATGCCTATAGCACCTTTACTCAATAACTGCGTTCCGTATTTTGTCATTACACTTCTGCTGTACCGCCAGGTAGGTAAAGAAACATCCTGGTTAATACCCGCAGCATTCGCTTCAACGGCCACTACTTTCCCTTTTACATCTATATGAGCGAAATCGATCGTGGCTGCATTACCCAGATACAGAACCGGTGCATCAAACTGCTTATGCGCCATTTGAGAAACAGCTACCTCATTCCATAAACGCAGGGGCTGACCATTAATAGAAACCGTGGTTGTTGCTGCAACCCGGTTTCGCCACATATTGAAGAACTGAAGGTAGGTGCCGTCATCGCCTCCTGGCTGCAAGCCTATCTGCCTGAATTTATCCGCTAACCATTCCGATGCCTTTAATTCATCAATGGTTCCTGCAGAGCGGCCTTTGAAACGGCCATCGGCCAGATCATACATATCCTTTTTGAGATCTGCGGCGGTGATACTTTGTAAAGCGGGTGGATTTGATTGCGCAACAGTTGAGAGCGCAGTAAAGAGCATTGCGCAATAACAAATAATTTTCTTCATATACCTGTTTAATGAACAGGTAATTTATTGAAAAAAAATTGTGTTCCTAAAGAATTCTATCATCTGCTCAAAACAAACCCTGCCTTTGTGTGAAAAATGATTTGCACACAAAAGCAAAAAGGTATGGTTTAAATAGTGCTAATTCTTATCACTGATCTCGTAACGGTAATTCATTACATCCAGTTCTTTGTCTGCATAATACAGGTCTTTGGCAAACTGCTCTCTTGCATTGGCAGCTACACCCTCTAACTGGCGATAATATAAAATACCTTCTCGCAGGTTCTGATAAAAAGTGTTGAAGAATTTTTTCCGTTTGGCAAAAGCCTCCGGTTCTGTTTCTGATGCCAGTTGTTCTTTGAGGTAATCAATATACAGGTATAACTCTGCTACGAACATATTGGGTCTTGCCGCTTGTGACAGAATATTCGTTCTTCCATAAATATGATCTGTCATGGTTTGCAACGAAACCACTTTATTGAAATTCACAATATTCGGGCCCGGACAGATATTTACCGCATGTCGGTTCTTCAGAAAGATTTCGTTATAATTGATCGATGCCGCATTACTCAGTCCGATGCATAAACATTCTTTTTCCATTACCGTAGCAGCTTGTTTGTTGTATTCTGCTTCGGGCAAATGCATCGCCTGTAACTGCGCCAGTTTTAATTTCTGATATTGTACAGAGGATGTACAAATGGGTTCCTTAGTAAATTCTGTATTAGAGGATAAATGTTTTTCTGTGCACGGACTGCCCGGTTTTCCATTTTTGATCCGCATTAATTTTTCCTGCTCGCCGCTGGTACCTTTCAGGTAATGAAAACGGATACCCAATGGCGAGTTACGGCTCAGTACAATATCTTTTTCTTTGGCAGCACTCAACAATTCCAAAGTATGATCATCAACCGTAGTGGCTTCGGGCACCAGTAAAAAAGGAGTTCCCCAGCCGGTGCTGTCCATTTGATAATGTGTATGTAAAAAAGCATCTTCTTCCGCAGTGCCTATTCCACCCTGTACAGAAAACTTTATAGGTGGTGGTGATGAAAATGTACGGTTATTTTTCTTCTGTTGCGCTGCACCAAATATTTCAAACAATGCGTTGGTAAGCTCTTCGCGATTATGTACAAATTCTTCCAATATCGGCCCCATTAAAAAACCATCTGTGGCAAATGCATGGCCTCCGCAATTCAGTCCAGATTCAATTCTGAACTCACTTACCCAGATCCCTTTTTTAGCGAGATACTTTCCCTGTATCAGGGCAGAACGGTAATCGCTTACTTTAATGATTATCTTTTTGGCAAATTGTCCGTTTTCATCTGCATCAAACTCAGGACAATTTTCCAGATAATTGTACAAACGCGGATTCATACCTGCAGAAAAAACAACGGATGATCCTTTAAGATCGCTGTTTGCATAACCCCTCAAAGCCGTTACCGCTTCTGAACCATTCTCTACCAATTGCCCCTGCTGATCAAAAATATTTCTATCGAGCTTGGTCATAATGTTCACATCAATACTTCCCGGAGTGATCCCTGTGCGGAGTTGTGCCTCTAATTTTTTTCTGGCAGATTCATCTTTGGTGTTCATCATTTCATGATACAATTGCTTCAAAGCATGGTCATCAGGAAGCATCTCAAAATATTTTACAATTTCAGACCCTGCTTCAAATGCGGCTTTCTTCAGTTTCTCTACCTGTTGCTGAACAATGGTATTAATGAGATTCAGGTAATCGGTGATCCGCTTTATACGATAGTCTTCCACTTTCTCAGAAATCGGTTCATACACCAACCCGATACTTGGATAATAATGACTACGCATCATTTCAATCAAACGGTCTTCCACTATGGAAATGACCGATGAGATTCCAAAACGGGCAACTTTTACAGGACTGTCGATCGTATACGCCAATCCCATAACAGGGATATGAAATTTGTGTTGAGGAGTTTGATACATGCGAAAAATAAAGTGTTGAAAACCAGTAACGAAATGATGTGACCATACAAAATATATACCCGAACAACATAGTACCGGAATATAAAATTGAAAAGCGAAGGTAACTATAATAAAAGATAATTTTATCCTTTATTATACATGGATACGTTAAACTGCCTGCTCATCTCTTGCCCAACGGGTCTTTTTGCCAAAGACCTTTGAACTGTCTGTAAGCTTGATCGTATTGATCTGAATGGTCCAGATCTCGCCGGGAACAGCGATTGATAAAGGATGTGACTGAAGATAGCATCGATGCCCAATTTGTGCCTGCTGGCTATAGTTGGGAACGATAACCCCTTCAAACTGAATGCCTTTGATCAATACCTTATTGAGTTTATCAGGCAGCACTGTTCCTGCAACCTGCGGATTTGCTTTCATCAGCTGTGCATGATGCGTATCGGGGGATGATTTAAAACTCAGCAGACCTTCCTCTGCATGGAATGCATAAAAACAACTAAAGCAAAAGGGATGGCCTGTTGCATCTATGCAGCAGATATTGGCACAGCTTTGTTCCTGCAAAAAATGGATGATCGATTCGTTCATGGTATTTTGATGATTTTAACCGGACAGATCTTTGCGGTTTCCATTGACAAAGCCATATCATACCGGTTTATCTCCAGGATATAAATCCCTTTTTTTTCAACAGCCTGTAATAAAGTTGCTTTCCCGTCTTTCTTCGACATCCGCCACAAAGCAGGTTGCAGTTCAAAACAGAGCCCGCAACCGATACATTTATTGCGATAGTGAATGATCTTAGACATCGAGTTCCACTATTTTATACAGTTTATCCTGCGGAGTAACTTTTACCTCAAAAGGAAATGTGATCTTATCTCCCTTCACCGCCTTCTCTGCCTTCATACCATTTACCGTAAGTGTTTCCATCTTTTCCTTAGCCATACCCACTGCAAAACCGGTGATCATGATCGTATCCCCGGCTTTAACAGAACCCGACTCGATCAGAAATTCACCTACTTTAATCTTTGGATAATATTTACTGCCTTTCCCTATATAAATTTTTTTCTCAGTAGCGATAGATCCGGGTTCTTTTGTCCATTCTCCCAATGATTGTCCCATAAAATATCCTTCCCAAAAACCGCGGTTGTAAACTGTTGACAATTGATCCATCCATTCTTTGATCCTGGCCGCTGTATAGGTATTTGTATCAATCGCTTCCAATGCTTCGCGATAACATTTAGTAACGGTGTATACATAATCTGCACCCTTGCTTCTTCCTTCGATCTTTAATACATCAATGCCGCTGTTGATCAGTTTATCGAGAATATGAATGGTGCAGAGGTCCTTAGGCGACATGATATATTCATTATCAAGCAGAAATTCATCATTTGTTTCCGTATCGGTTACCTTGTAGGGATGACGGCAATTCTGTTTACAGGCACCGCGGTTAGCAGATGAGTTTTGTGTATGCAGGCTCAGGTAACATTTACCCGAGATCGCCATACACAATGCACCATGTACAAAAGCCTCCAGTTTCATCAGGTCACCGGAAACACCTTTGATCTTTTTGCGTATGATCTCTTTGCTGATATTGTCTACCTGCTTCAACGTTAGCTCTCTGGCCAATACTACTACATCGGAAAAACGTGAATAGAATTTTACTGTTTCGATATTACTGATATTGGCCTGTGTAGAAATATGTACGGGTATACCCAGTTCCTGACAATTTTCGATCACCGCAAAATCCGCAGCAATTACGGCATCTATTTTCTGTTTCTTTACTTCTTTCAATATCGTACGCAGTAACTGCATATCATGATCATACATGATGGTATTGAGTGTGATATAGGCGCGGATGCCATTCTTATGGCAAACAGTTGCGATCTTTCTGATATCGTTTACAGTAAAGGCATTGACAGATTTTGCCCGCATATTCAGTTGCTCAACGCCAAAATAAACCGCATCTGCGCCACCATTGATGGCAGCCTGCAAACATTCAAAAGAGCCTGCGGGAGATAATAATTCGATGGAATTCTTTTTCATTTTATACAATATCAGATCACTTCATCCAGCCATGTTCTTTGTACCAGGCTATTGCATCTTTCAATCCTTTATCCAGATCATATTGTGGCTGATAGCCCAATGCGGCCATTTCAGAACAGTCTACACTCCAGTTCAAAGCTTTAAATTCCTTCAATCTTTCACGATTAAGTACCGGTACTTTACCCCGAAGTTTTCCTATACCCTCAGAAATCGTTGCCACGATCTCTGCAACAGAAGGAGGAACAATGATAGACAGGGTTCTTTTATTAAGATGATGTTTGATGAGTTGGTTCACTTCTTTGGATGTGTACACTTTCAGATCAGACACCAGCAGGTTCTGGTGATGCAGTTCCGATTCCATTGCCAGAAAAACAGCATCTACCAGGTCAGATACATGCACAAAACTCAATTTTTGCTGATCGTTACCAATGTATAACTCAAGGTGATTACTGATCGATTTTAACAGGAAGAAAAAATCTTTATCCCTTGGCCCGTAAACGGCAGTAGGGTTTATGATAAGAAAGGGGAAGCCTGAGATAGTATATAAATATTCTTCCGCCTTCAGCTTACTTCTTCCATAAGCGGTTAAGGGTTCTCTGATCTTTGATGATTGAATTGGCGCTCCATTATTAGCGGGGCCATAAGAAGCCAGGCTGCTGATATACACAAACTTATCCGGCACAAGACCCGTGCGTTGTAAAGAATGAATAAAGCGCCGGGTATTCTCAAAATTCACTTTATCAAACTCTGCATTATGCAATGCTTTGGTCAGGCCCGCTGTATGAATGATATAATCGAAACGTTCATACTGTTCTGAAAATTTTGTAAGGGCAGCGTCGAGTAAATGATCGTTGCTGAAATCAAGTTCCAGAAAATGAATAGCGGGATCGATCAGGTATTTACGAATACTTTCATTTCGTACACCGGCAAAGGATTGGTAATCTCGTTTTATCGCTTCTTTTACCAAAAAGCTCCCGATAAAACCACTCGCACCTGTAATTAAGATATTCTTCTTCATCGGGTATCAGTGAACAGTTATAAATGTTTGATGTAACACCTTCTTCTTTTATGCTGTACAGCATCATAATGCTCCCAGATCGATTGCACTTTTTTATTCAACTCCAGTTCAGGATTGGATTCGGCATATTCAATTCCATTTTTCAGATAAGATTTTGTCATCTCATGCATCAAAATAGCATTCACGCCTTTTCCCTGGTATTCTTTTCGGATGGCTATCAAATAGAGATCAGCCAGTTTGTTTTTCTTTAACGCTTTCAGAATATGGAATAAACCAAATGGCAAAAGGCTTCCCTTTGCTTTTTGCAGGGCCACCGATAAAGAGGGCATGCTGATTCCAAATGCCACCAGCTTTCCATCCTTATCCACTATGAGCGGAACAAAATCCGTTCTTATAAAAGAGAAATACTGTTTGGTATAATATGCGATCTGCTTATCTGTTAAAGGAACCACACCATAGAGTTCTGAATAGGCTTCATTGATCAGTTCAAAAATATCTTTCGCATAGGGAAGGATCTCTTTGGCTTTTTTGGCTTTTACCAGATGCAGGTCAAGCCTTCTCTCAACTACACCGGCCATCTTTGCTAATTTCTCAGGTACAGTATCCGGCAACTTGATCTTATATTCTACCCAGTCTGCATCTTTCTGGTAACCGAGTTTTTCAATATGTTTTGGATAATAGGGATAATTATAAATAGCCGCCAATGTTCCCAACTGGTCAAAGCCATGCACCAACATACCTTCATGATCAAGATCGGTAAAACCCATCGGTCCGTGTACCGCTTTCATCCCTTTTTCAGTGGCCCATTTTTCTACTTCCGCTATCAGGGCTTTTGCAATTTCTTCATCATCTTCAAAATCGATCCAGCCAAAACGCATATAGGCATTGCCCCATTTTTCTACATAGGCTTTATTGAGGATGGCGGCAATTCTGCCCACCACTCTTTTGCCCTTATAAGCAAGCCAGTAGCGTGCTTCACAATAATCAAATGCAGGATTCTTGTCTTTACGCAAAGTAGCTTTCTCATCAAAACTTAATGGGGGAACATAATAAGAGTGTCCCTTGTACAGAGCATAGGGGAAATCAATAAATGCATTTAGTTGCGAATTCGTTGTTACTTCCCTGATGGTTACATTCATGCGTTAAGTTTAACTGTTCAGAAACCCATGCCTGCCAGCTAAAAGCTATGCATGTTTCATTTCAAACACATGAAGCTCGTTTGCGATCTTTTCGATCTTATCCAATGCTTCATCCAGTTGTTTTCTTGTATGGGTGGCCATAATAGATAAGCGGATCAAAGATGCATCGCTTTTAACGGCCGGTGAAACAACCGGGTTTACAAATATACCTTCTTCAAACAATCGTTTATTGAACAGAAAAGTCAATTCGTTATCGCGTATATAGATTGGAATGATCGGTGTTTTGGAGGTATTGATATCAAAACCCATCTCCTGCAAAGCATTGGCCATATAAGCCGTATTGTTCCATAAGGCTTCCTGTCTTTCGGGCTCGGCCTGGATAATATCCAATGCAGCCAATGCAGCCGCTACCGCAGACGGCGGCACGCTGGCACTAAAGATCATAGGACGGGAATGGTGTTTGAGATAATTGATCGCTTCTGAAGTAGTGGCAATGAACCCACCCACCGAAGCCAGTGATTTACTGAAAGTACCCATGATGATATCTACATCATTGGTTAACCCGAAATGATCTGCTGTACCTCTTCCACAATCGCCGATCACACCAATGGCATGGGCATCATCTACCATCACCATGGCTTCATATTTATTGGCCAAACGGGTTATTTCAGGAAGATTACAGATATCTCCTTCCATGCTGAAGATTCCATCGATCACGATCATCTTGATCTTTTCATGCTGGATGCCCTGTAATACTTTCTCAAGGTCTTCCATATCATTATGTGCAAACTTCAATACTTTGGAAAATGATAAACGGCTGCCTTCAATGATAGATGCATGATCAAGCTCATCTAAAATGATCACACCGTTTCTACCCGTAAATGTGGCAACCGTACCCAGATTGGCCTGAAAACCGGTAGTGAAGATCAAAGCAGCTTCTTTACCTACATGGTCTGCCAGCCGTTCTTCCAGTTCAATATGTAAACTGGAGGTTCCGTTTAAGAACCTCGAACCCGAACAGCAGCTTCCATATACATCAATCGCTTTCTTGGCAGCTTCCTTTACTTTAGGGTGATTGGTCAAACCCATATAACTGTTCGATCCAAACATTAATAATTTTCTTCCGTTGATCACCACTTCAGTATCATGGTTCTCTTCAATAGGCCTGAAATAAGGATACATCCCTGCTCTTTTCAGGTCGTCGGGCGTAGTAAATGCCTCCAGTTTTTCTGTAAAACTTTTTTGTATCATAATCGGACGATAGGATGGTTTAGAATTTTGGGGATTATTAACGGGCAAGGAGCTCACCCTTTGGATACCACATACCGGTCATTCAGTAAAACAACCCGTTGAATTCTTCGTCAGTTCCATTCTTTTTTCTGTTCCCGCTTTCAACAACAAAAGAAAATATTGCAGCCGCCATATACTCAGCACTTTTAGCCTGAACAGGGTCTGTTCAAACGTTTTGGTGAAAGGAATGGCCAACAAAAATTTTCTGTGCATGGCAGGTTTATTGGGCAAATATAATAATTAAAGATAGTTTTGTCTTTATTTATTTGCCTGATACTCGTCATGCAAACCCCTGATATTCTTTTACATATAATAAATTTTATTATTTCGTATTAAGAAGCCATCAATAAGGTTATGATGAGAAAGAAGAACCCCAATACCTATTACCATTATGATCCAGATAACCAAGATCTTCCATTTTGAAATGGCCCATGCCATTTTCGGCTATGAAGGCGCGTGCAAAAATATTCATGGTCATTCCTACGAACTGCATGTAAGTGTGGCTGCCGCCAGCGGTAACCGCGATTATATTCCCGCACCGGGTTTTGTAGTGGATTTTTCTGAGATCAAAAAAGTGGTGAATACTTCAGTGATCAAACAATTTGACCATACACTCCTGCTTTCCAAAGCTTTTCTCGCAGTTAACCCCGCTTTCTCCACCCAGGAAAATCTGGTTATCTGGCCCATGGAACCTACTGTTGAGAATATGCTGGTTTACATTATGAAAACCCTTTCGGCCGGTTTACCCGCTTCCTTACGCCTGGCGGCTTTGAAATTATATGAGACAAAGAATTCCTATGCTGAGTGGACAAATGACAATATCTTTAATAAACAACCAGCGCTTTAACGTCGATTATATTTTTCAAAAAAAGCCCCTATGTTTTCCAAAGCAACGGAGTATGCACTCAGGGCAACGATCTTTATCGCCCAGAAAGGAACCGAAGAAAAAAAACTAAGCATTGAGGAAATAGCCAAAGCAATAGATTCTCCCAAATCGTTCACCGCAAAAATATTACAGGCCCTTACCAAAGACAATCATATCATCAGTTCGGTACGTGGCCCCAACGGCGGTTTTTATCTAACCGAAAAATCAAAACAATTACCCGTAAGGATTATTCTTCAGGCTATGGGAGATGAAGAAGTATTGGAAAAATGTGTACTCGGATTAAAACAGTGTTCTGAACTGCAGCCTTGCCCAATGCATTCTCAATACAAATCTATCCGTAAACAGTTAAAGGAATTGTTTGTAACCAAGTCGATCAAACAGTTTGCTTCAGAAATAAAGGATGGGGTTATTTTTATCAATAACAGCTAGTACAAGAGATCACTCTTCCGGCACCAAAGGCAATGTAAACACAGCTTTTGTTCCAACATTCAATCGGCTTTCTAATTTAATGCTGCCATTATGTAGTTCTACAAATTGTTTCGCAACCACAAGACCCAGACCCGAACCCCTGAAACTCACAGTATTAGCGGCCCGATAAAATGAATTGAAAACTTTTTCTAACTCGTCTTCGGGTATACCAATACCATAATCCTTTATACAAACTTCTACGTCATCATTGTGGTAAATGATCTCAAGTTCCGGATCGCCCCCCCCCTCAGAATAATTGAATGCATTCGAGATCAAATTTGTTAATACATGAGTAAGCAGCATTTCATCAATGGCACCTTTCCGGTCTGAAAGTATTGACTCATTGATTTTCAGTTTTCGGCCATCACTCCTTTGTGAAAAATAATTTTGAACAACGGCATGTATCAAAGGAGAAACCGGCAGGATTTTTTGATTGAATTGTATTTGCCCCGCATCATACCTGCCCACAAGCAGTATATTATTCATGAGGGCTGTCATCCTGTCTATCTCGTTTTTTATCTGATCGGTTTTTTGTTGAATTTTATCAATCAGGCCGATCTCACATTTACTGGTAAGGATCTCTATCAATTCTACATTTGTAAAGATAACCGTTAAGGGTGTTCTGAACTGGTGTGAAGCAACTGAAACAAAACCGGCTTTCATATCTGCCAGTTCTTTCTCTTTTTCCTGCGTTAGTTTTCTATCATGTATATCAATAATACTTCCTGCAATAAAATATTCCTGATCATTCGGTTTCCCATACTCTTTCATCATGATCTGAACCCAACGCCATTTCCCGTTTTTCAAATTTAACCTGATCTCAAGTGATGCGGTAATCACCTTCTCTGATTTTAATAGCTCAATATTTTCATTGATAGCCGATATATCTTCTGATTGAAAGAAACCTGTTATCAATTTTGATATACATTCTTTGGGTTCATAGCCTGATATATCCTGCCAGAAATCATTTAAAAAAGTAAGTTCATTGTTACTGTTGAGTCTGAAAACGGCCTCACCCAAACTGTTCAGTAATCTGTCAAAATCATTTCTTTGAACTTCGAGATATTCCTGCTGTAGTTTTAATTCAGAAATATCCAGGTGCGACCCCATCATGTATAACGGTTTACCCGATGCATCCCATTTGGCAACACCCGATCCTTTGATCCAAACATAATGGCCCTTTTTATGCAGTAGTCGAAACTCTGTACTATAGGCATTGGATTCATGGTTAAGATAAGACATCAAAACAGGCTCAACCAATGCATAATCATCAGGATGCATCCGGCATTTCCAGTTTTCGTAAGTATGTGCAAATTCATAATGGGTATAACCGATCATTTCCATAAAAATGGCGGAATAATGTATCACATCATTCAGAATGTCCCATTCCCATAAACCCTGCTGAGAGCCTTTGATGGATAGATCGAACCGCTCTAATGCTTTGGTATTTTCTTCCTCTGCTTTTTCTCTGTTTAAACGTAATCCGATATTTCTGGCCACGGTAGTAAGTGCATCCACCTCTTCAGGCTCCCAAACCCTTTCATCTGTACAATTATCATAACCCATCCAGCCCCAGAAATCATCATTACAAAAAACAGGAACGAACAGGTAAGTGATGATCCCCTGCATTTCCATCACTTCTTTAAAATAAACATTGTCAGATTCTCTCACAAACCCATAAAAAGATCTTCCTGCAGAAAGGTTATCGTACAACCAGGGTATGTCTGCATAAGTAATATTATTTATTCCCTCATTACCCAATTGAGGTTCAACACCGTCTTTACACCACTCCTCGGTATAAAATAACCGAAGCTCCCCATCAACTTTCCGGTTGGTGAAAATATAACATCGGTCTACCCGGGTTCCCTGTCCGAGCGCTGTTACCACATTTTGAAGCGAAGAATGCAGGTCACCGATTTCCAGCAAAGCACTGTTTGCTTTTGAAATTCCGGAAAGTAGGTTTCTCATGTTAAAAGATTATTATAAAAATTTCCTGTGGGTGTGTTGTAAATCTATTGATGCCTGCAGAAATACCATATAAGATATTCGTCGAAAAATCTGATATACACAAGTTGTTGAAAAGTATGCTTATCAGTTATATACAAATCAGTGGTACACTTGCCCTTATATATCCATCGAATTATCTACAGCCTGCATATCCTATTAACTATTCGTCATTATTGCTGACAATCGTCATTTTTTCCTTTTATCCGATAGTCTACATTTACTAAAAAATATGAAAAGGTTAGCCAATAAGGTTGCGATTGTAACCGGTGCCGCGTCCGGATTAGGCAAAGCTATTGCCTTGGCATATGCCGCTGAAGGAGCCAAAGTTGTGGCAGCAGATATTAATGAAGCAGCACTCTCTCTTTTAAAAAAAGAAATTAACGATACCCATGGTACCATCACCACCGTATTGGCCAATATGGCCATGGCAGATGAGATAGACAATATGGTAAAGACAGCAGTGAACACTTATGGCACTGTAGATATCTTAGTAAACAATGCCGGTGTAATGGATGATTTCAGTCCGGTTGCCGATGTTACCGACCAATTATGGGACCGCGTAATGGCCATCAATCTCAACGGCCCATTCAAAGCCATGCGCAGTGTGCTGAAAATAATGCTGGAAAAGAAATCCGGGGTGATCGTGAATATTGCGTCTATCGGTGGGCTTCAGGGTGCACGTGCAGGAGCCGCCTATACAGCCAGTAAGCATGCCCTGATAGGCTTAACAAAAAACACCGGATATATGTATGCCAAACTCGGTATCAGATGTAATGTGATAGCACCGGGTGCGATGGATACGAATATTGCTTCCACCATCGATTTCAGCAAGATCTCTGCCCTGGTAAATGAGCGGATCATGCCGGGTATGGCATTGAACCCACGTTCATCCAATCCAAATGAAGTGGCTAACCTTGCTTTGTTTCTTGCTTCTGAGGAAGCCAGTTTTATAAACGGTGCTGTTATCGTTGCCGATGGTGGATGGACCGCCTATTGATAACGCCGCTTTGCGTATATTACAGAAAAAAGTTTTATGTGCAGGGTTAAGAGATACATAGTATTAATCATTCTTCCATTCGCGCTTATGATATCTACATGGGCTTCAGCACAGACCATTGATTTCCCGATTCCGCCAAATAACCCCAAACAATTATTTTACCTGCAACGCCCTGCCAATACCAATACACTGATCTACGAATTGAATATAGACAACGGGGTGATCAATAAACTAGACCCCATTCATGTTTACTGGATCAACTATGCCGGCAACGGGAAAACAGAAGAGCTGAACAATATGCAGCGCAAATATGCCTATGGCATTAAAGCAACAGAAGTAAGTGAGAATGTATTTGAATGCTATCTCGTAGCTTATAAAAAATTACTGCTTACCGTAGAGGAAGGAGACGACAAACAATTCCATGCGTATGTTACGGTGAATGAAAAAAAGATGATCATCAAGCGGATCTGGCTACAGGTAAAAGGTGGGTCTTTATTTAAGCCACGGATTGATTATGTAGAACTCAAAGGTATTGACATCCTAACAGGTTCTGCAATTGAAGAACGCATTAAATTATAAGCCCGCTGAAAATGAAAAACTACTTGTCATTTCTTGTCAATTTTCGTAAAATGGCCCATTGCTTCAATGCATCTCGAGCATCAACAGCAGGATATCCCAATACTTTTTTACCCGCAGGAACGTCCTGAATAACGCCCGACATTCCGCCAACCAGTACGCCACTACCCACATTTACGTGATCTGAGATACACACACCTCCGCCTATAATTACCCCATCACCCAGCGTTACCGAACCAGCCAAACCACTACTCCCGGCCATAAGGCAACAACGGCCCATTTTACTATTATGCCCTATCTGAACAAGGTTATCAATTTTGCAACCATCACCAACAATGGTTGAACCAAATTTACCCCTGTCGATACAACTGTTTGATCCTATTTCAACACCGTTACCAATCACTACATTACCAATATGTTCAATTTTTATGACTCCTTTCCCATCCGGTGCAGGTCTGAAACCAAAGCCATCCGAACCAATACTTGCATTGGAGTGAAAAATACAATGGCTTCCGATAATGGATCTTTCACGTATAACTACACCCGGCCAGAAAGAATTGTAATGCCCGATTTTTACATCATCCATAATAGTAACATTAGGATATAAACAGGTATGGTTACCTATAACTACTCCTTTACCAATATAACAACCTGCTCCTATCTTACAATTTTCACCAATCATGGCCGTGTTATGTATCACAGCAGTTGGGTGGATATCCGTATCAAAAACCGGTGTTTCCTTTACAAACATTTCCAATACCTGGGCCATGGCAATATCTGCTGATTTTACTTTTATAAAAGCCTTGTTTGCGCCTGGTTCTATTTCTATGTCTTCATTAATGATAGCAGCAGCTGCTTTAGAATTTTCCCAAAGCTTTGTATACTTTTTGTTGCCGATAAACGTGATCTGATTTTCGGTAGCTACTTCAATCTGTTCGGGTCCGGTGATGGCATTTTCAGTATCCCCGATTAAAACACCATTTATTTTTTCCTGGATTTCGCGTATGGTAAAACTTTTCATTGGCTGGCAGCATTGGTTTGGAATCGTATAGTTAAGAAATTTTTACTCGATTTTAACTTTTTTCTTACTAAAAAATCGATCCGCCGGCTTTTTATTAGTGGGTATTGAGATTACTTTCCGATACAAAACTTCGAAAAAATAAAATCCAGCTGATCTTCATTCGTGATCTGCCCGGTAATGGTGCCCAGGTAATGAAGACATTGGCGAATATCTAAAGCGAGGAGATCGCTGGGTATGTGATCATCGAGCCCACGCTGTACATCTTGTAAAGACATGTTTAATTTTTGCAATGCTTCGTAGTGGCGGGCATTGGTTACAATGGTAGCTTCCGAATCAATATCACCGCTGATAGCTTTGGTGATCAATGCTTCTTTCAGTTCTTCAATATTGGTGTTACTTTTCGCAGAAATAAAAATGCAGTCTTTAAAAGAAACATAGCGTTCTTTTATTTCAGTAAGATTTTCTTCAGCTTTATTACCAACCAGAATGTATTGAATATTTTCCTTTGTAAAATTATCCACCACAACCTGCAATATCTTTTCATCTATTTCATTCACATCAAAAAGATAGATCACCACATTTGCGGCACGCATTTTTTCAAAACTTCTTTCAACACCAATACTTTCGATCAGGTCTTGTGTATGTTCGCGTATACCGGCTGTATCTATCAAACGGAATAATACCCCTTTGATGTTCAGGATCTCTTCCACCGTATCTCTAGTGGTACCTGCTATATCGCTTACAATAGCCCGGTTCTCATTTAATAAGGTATTCAGCAAAGTAGATTTGCCTGCATTGGGTTTACCAATAATAGCCACCTGCACCCCATTTCGGATCACATTACCCAATTGAAAAGAATTCATGAGTTGTGTGGTAGACATAGTTAACTCAGCAATCAGTTTATTCAAAGCAGAACGATCGGCAAATTCCACATCTTCCTGCGAAAAATCCAGTTCCAGTTCAATCATCGCCGAGAATTTGATCAATTGCTCTCGCAATACAGACAGATCCGACGAGAACCCACCCCTCATACTATGCAAAGCAGTTTTACGGCTGGCTTCTGTGTTACTGGCAATCAGGTCGGCAACAGCTTCTGCCTGTGCCAGATCCAGTTTACCATTCAGGAAAGCGCGTTGTGTAAATTCTCCGGGTTTGGCAATCCGTGCACCGTTCATCGTAATGGCCTGTAAAATATTTTCCTGTATAAAAGGAGAACCATGACAACTGATCTCGATCACATCTTCTCCCGTATAAGAACGAGGGCCCTTAAACAAAGAAAGTACTACTTCATCCAGTACCACAGCATTCTGTTGCAAGAGGCCCACCTGTAAAGTATGTGAAGCCTGTTTGAGCAAGTCTTTGGAGGGAAACATTGCATTGATGATCGCAAATGTATCCTTACCACTCACGCGCAGTACGCCAATGGCCCCAATACCCGGCGGGGTAGCCAATGCCACGATCGTATCATCCCATCCTTTGAACTGTGCTGACATATTCTGTGTTTCGGGGCAAAAATAGAACAAAGCCGTGAGGCGTGAGGTGTGAATCGTGAGTGTTTTTTGTGAATGGTCAATTGTGAATGGTCAATACATCATTCTTAGTAAGGATTCACAATTCACTACTCACGACATACGTCTCACGATTAACGATCTCACTCAGCCACCCTGAAAGTGATCTTCTGCTTCTGCCTATACACCACTGCCCTTCCGTTCTGCTGTGCCGGTGTCCAGTTAGGACCTTTTTGAATAACGCGGATGGCTTCTGCCCTGGTACCATAGCCCGGGTCATTTTCAGCCCTAACATCACTGATCAATCCGTTCCTGTCTACAATAAAGGAAACGATCACCGCATAATCAGCCGGTGGTGCCCCATTTTCAGACGGAAGTTCTTTATTTAGATTACGTTCCAGGTATTTGATCCATTCGCTCATACCGCCTTTAAATTGTGCTTCAATCTGAACACTGGTAAAAGGTGCATCTATATCAATGGCTTTAACGGGTGCGTCTACAACATAGGTTGGTTTTTCTACAGGCGGAGCTACCACACCATCGTCTTTTGCACCCTCCTGATTGATGTTTCCGATCTTTGTCTCTTCCAGTTTCTCCATGTCTTTCAATTCTTCTTCCGGTTTCACTTCGTCATCCATGGTAATTTTTGGCGGTGTGAATTGCGACATTTCAATTTTTTTCAGTTCCGGTTTGGGTAAGGGCTTCGGTGGTTCCTCTTTTTTTTCTTCCTTCTTAAAATTTTCCAGTTCAATGTTGGCTATCACAATATCATTCCTGGTTTGTTTTTTATTTCCTGCCAGAATACTTCCACCAATAAATAAGAGGCAGATAAAAAAAGTTCCGGATATGGCATACGTGATACGTTTCTCATAAGACTTACGTAACTCATAGGCGCCATAGGTCTTATTTTTCCCCTCGAACAAAATGTCGAGCAGGTCTGCGGAGAGAATGTTTTGCTTTTCCATAATGTAGGTTTTATGCTATGATTCTGTGTGCAGCATAAATCCACAAAGGGGATTGTTAATTCGTGAATGGTGAGTAGTGAGTGATTTTATTTACCGTCATTTCGAAGCTGAAGAATAAAGGTGAGAAATCTGTTCATCGGTTAGCAGATTTCTCCTCGTTCCTCGTCGAAATAACGATGTACTCACCACTCAATACACACGATCACCCCAGCACAAAAAAAATCCCTGCAAAAAATTGCAGGGATTTTTTATATCTGAGTGATCAGGAAGATTACTCTTCTGACACCTGGAATGTGATACTTTGTCTGTGACGATAGATAACGTTTCTTCCGTTCTGTACCGCAGGTTTCCATTTAGGACCTTTGGTGATTACACGGATCGCTTCTGCTTTTGTTCCGTAGCCCGGATCGTTCTCAGCAACTACATCACTGATATCACCCGTTTTACTTACAATGAAAGAAACAACCACAGTGTATTTTCCCGGAGGGGCACCGTTTTCTACAGGAAGATCGTGGTTCAGGTTACGTTCAAGATATTTGGTCCACGCAGGTAAACCTCCGGGAAACTCAGCGGCAATCTGTACCACTGTAAATACTTTATCGTAATCTTCTTCCACTTTAGGGGCTTCTACCACACCGGTTGATTTCTCAACAGGAGGAGCCACGATACCTTCATCTTTGGCACCTTCCTGGTTGATGGTACCGATCTTGGTATCTTCCATTTTCTCCACTTCCTTGATCTCTTCTTCAGGTTTTACATCTTCATCCTTCACAATTTTGGGAGGGGTGAATTTGGCCATTTCCACTTTTGGTGGTTCCTGTTTTGGAGGAGGCGGTGGTGGTGGTGGTTCAGGCTTTTTTTCTTCGTTCACCTTAGCCAATTCCATGTCGGCAACCACGATCTGTGCCTCTCGCTTTTTAGTAGAGTTGGCAATGATGGAACCCACTAACATCAGCAAGCAAATAAGTACCATGCCCATGAGTGAAAACTTTATACGCTTGTTATAAGTTTTCCTCAGGTCGTAGGCACCATACTCCTTGTTCCTTCCGTCAAAAAGGATGTCGAGGATGTCGGCGGATTGAATTTTGTTTATATCCATTGTAAAATACTTTTGTAATTATTCCGGTTAAGGAAAATGTCACACCTTGTTTAGTTACCCTGTGCTGCTGCCATATCATCTGATCTCTTCACCAATTGTGTTTCAATATCGGTGATGTCTACCAGAGCATAACGCGTACAAACATTGATGGTCATCTCATCAAGAATATCTACCAGGTTACGGTAGGTGCAATATTCAGAAGGTTTTAAGATTACTACAAAATCCTTCAGTTCTTTTACACTGTTCTTTTTGTTGATGAGTACTTCACGGATATCATGGAAAGTAGACGACTTGAAATTAGACGCCGAATTATCCAATTCACCTTCATAATAGAAAACGTGATTATCTTTTCCTAATAAGATGGTGATAACACCCGACTGTTTGGCCTTGTTCTGGTCTTCCGGCTTGTCAGCATCTTTTGGTAAGATCAGCTTCATAGCGGTAGCCTGGCTCATTGTGGTGGTAAAAATGAAGAAAGTGATCAACAGGAAACCCAGATCCACCATGGGAGTCAGGTCGACACGTGTTGACAGCTTCTTACTTTTCTTGACCCCTGGGCCTTTTTTATGGCCGCCACCTGAGGTATCCATTTCTGCCATGTCGGTAGAATTTAGTTTTAATTAGAAATTTGTTTGCTCAGTACCTACTCTTCTCTCTTTTCTCCGGACTGTGCTTTTTTCCAAAGATCAGTACCTACCGGTACGCCTTCAGGAGCAGTAACCATCTGGAATTTCAGGATATCATTCTTTTTAAAGGCTGTAACCACTGCTTTAAAAGCGGGGAATTTGGCCAGATTGTCTCCTTTTACAAGGAAGAATGGTCTGGTTTTTCCCTGGTAAGCACTTAACACCTGACTCATCCATTCAGTTAACTCATTATGAGCTGTATCCTGAACGGGGATACCCGGTAATAAGTTGCCTTTTCGCTGATCTTCCGGAAGGGCCAGAAAAGATTTCATCCCTGCAAAAGATGCACCGAAAAACAGTGACTTTTTAAAAGCCTTTACATCTATTCCCAGACTCTTGGTATTATTCAGTGCGTTACCAATGATCTCTTTCATGGATTCGTCATCCATTTCCAGGAACACTTTACCGTCCTTGTCAATGATTACCTGTACATAATCCTTATTCGGAGCCACTTTGGCGGCAACCGATTTTGGAATAGTAACAGCGATCGCCTCTGATGGCTTGAACTTCGTTGTTAAGATAAAGAAAGACAACAACAGAAAGGCCACGTCGCACATCGCCGTCATATCGATGCTGGTACTCTTTCGAGGTAATTTGGCTCTACCCATTGTTAATTATTTAAATGTTTCACTAATTAGATTCAAAATTTTGGTTTTTCCACAAACGATCCGGAGATTATTTGTAGTTGGCAGCAAAGCTTTGTGTTAATGTGAAACCAGATTCGTCAATACCATAAGTGATACCATCGATACGGGTAGTGAACACGTTATAGCAAATGATCGCGATCGCAGAAGTACCGATACCAAGGGCTGTGTTGAACAGGGCCTCAGAGATACCTTTTGACAATTCACGGGCAGCGTCTCCACCACCTTCATCACCTAACGCAGAGAATGATTTGATCATACCCATTACCGTACCTAACAGACCCAACAGGGTTGCTACTGATGCGATAGTTGATAAGAACACGAGGTTTTTCTCCAGCATAGGAAGTTCCAAAGCTGTAGCTTCTTCAACTTCTTTCTGGATATTCAATACTTTCTGCTCGGTAACGAGTTCAGTATTCGTGATCATTTCTTTGTACTTTTTCAGACCTGCTTTCATTACATTACCTACAGATCCTTTTTGTTTGTCGCAGGCAGCCAAAGCCTTATCAACATCTTTGTTGGCAAGGTGGAACTGAACTGTACGCACAAATTCTGCGATGCTTCCGGTACCGGCTGCTTTAGATACAGTCAATAACCTTTCGATCACAAATGTCAATACCGTTAAAAAACAACCGATCAGGATAGGTACAATGATACCACCCTCATACATTTTTGTCAGCGTACCTTTAGGTCCTTTGTGCTGTGGCCAAAAACCACCATTCGGATCAGGGGTTGTGAAGTTACTCGGAGCACCCAACACGAAACGCCAGATCACGTATCCAAATACGATACACAAAAGTGGCGCCAGCCATGAAATTGAGTTACTGCTCTTCTTAGGTTGTGCAGAAGATGGGCTTTTTACAGCAGCACCTGCAGTTGGTTTTGTTTCAGCCATGATTCAATTGATTTTTGGTTTTTTAAAAATTACAGTTGGTTTAAAAGTTTGTTCCGCAATTCTACTGAAAATTGTTTTGAAAAAAACAACAATGTTTCAAAAAAAATTTATAGGGATTACAAATTAGCCATTTTCTTCAAAATAAAGAAGGTGATCATTCTATTTTGTTGAAGCAGGCCATTTTCCCCTTTTCCGGAACGGAAAGGTAGTGTATTCGGGAAAGCAACAGAAGAATTTTCACCGATAAATAAACCCTTTTCACCATTCATATATCTGACTAAACAAAATGAATCCTTTTTCAAAGAGACCCTTATCTTTAAAGTCAATTCAAAACTAATAACAGCTTATGAAAAGAACATTATTCCTTGTTGCGCTATTAGCCGGTACCGCGGCTATGGCCCAGCAGCCACAACCTGATACCACCCGACCGGGGGGAGGAAACAGAGGTACGCTTACTGCCGGAACGTTGGGGGCACTAGGACTAGGGGGTGCACCAAGAACCGGCCCGAGGCCATATAAAGAAATTATAACAGATAAAGCGGTAACCAAGAAGGGTTTGTTCACTGTTCATAAGGTGGATGAGAAATACTACTTCGAGATTGCCGACTCAGTTCTGGGCCGCGAGATTCTGGCGGTTACCCGTTTCAGCAAAGTTGCCGGTGGCGGCGGTGCTTATGGCGGAGAAGAAGTGAACGAGCAAAGTCTGAAATTTGAAAGAGGGCCCAGTAATAATATCTTTATCCGTGTGGTAACATTGATCAGCACCGCTGATTCTACCAATGCCATTTCCAAAGCGGTTAAAAACTCTTATCTCGACCCTATTGCAGCTGCCCTGAATATTGCCGCTTTTGGCAAAGACTCGGCCAGTTATGTGGTAGAAGTTACTGATTTCTTTAAGGGTGATAACCAGATCGTTAGCCTTGACCCGAATGACAAACGTCGTTTTGGTTTGAGCATTTTGGCTGCAGACAGATCTTATATACAGAGTATCAATCCTTACCCGCTCAATATTGAGGTAAGAACGGTGAAAACCTATTCATCTTCTCCAGGAGGCGGTGGTTTATCTATCCTCGGTATACCAGGAGGCGGTGGCGCTTCCTTACCTGCTGCTCAGGCTGCGGGTGCAGTTACACTGGAACTCAATACTTCCATGATCCTCTTGCCTAAAATACCTATGCACCGTCGTTTGTTCGATTCGCGTGTGGGTTATTTTGCTGATCGTTTTGTTGTGTATAGCGATAATCAGCAGAAAGTTGACAACCAGACCTTTGCTGTTAGATGGAAACTGGAACCCAAGCCGGAAGACATGGAGAAATATAAACGTGGTGAGCTGGTTGAACCGGCTAAACAGATCGTTTATTATATTGATCCTGCTACCCCTAAACAATGGGTAAAACCATTGATCGACGGTATCAACGACTGGCAGAAAGCTTTTGAGAAAGCCGGTTTCAAAAATGCGATCGTAGGTAAAGAATGGCCGAACGATCCTACTATGAGCCTCGAAGATGCACGCTATTCTGTGATCCGTTACTTCGCTTCTGATATTGAGAATGCTTATGGTCCGCAGGTACACGATCCACGCAGCGGAGAGATCCTGGAAAGCCATATCGGCTGGTATCACAATGTGATGAAACTGGTACACGACTGGTACATGGTTCAGACGGCTGCCGTAGATCCGAAAGCCAGAAAAATGAAATTTGATGATGAACTGATGGGCCAGCTGATCCGTTTTGTTTCTTCACACGAAGTGGGCCATACTTTAGGCTTACGTCATAACATGGGAAGCAGCAGCAAAACTCCGGTAGAAAACCTGCGTAACAAAGCATGGGTTGAAGCCAATGGACATACTGCTTCTATCATGGACTATGCACGTTTCAACTATGTAGCTCAGCCGGAAGATAATATTTCTGAATCAGGCTTATTCCCCCGTATTGGCGACTATGACAAATGGGCCATCGAGTGGGGTTATAAATACCTTGGTGAAGGGGATGTAGAAAAAGACCAGAAGATCAATAACAAATGGATCGTTGAGCGTTTGGCTGCCAACCCACGTGTATGGTTTGGTGGTGAAGGCCGTAGCCCCGATCCCCGTGCACAAACAGAAGATCTGGGTGATAACGCCATGAAGGCTAGCGAATACGGAATCAAGAACCTGAAACGTATTATTGTTGCTTTACCTGAGTGGACCAAAGAAGAAGCTGACCACTATGAGAACCTGAGCGATATGTATGCACAGGTGATCGGACAGTTCAGCCGTTACGTTGGCCATGTAAGCCGCAATGTGGGTGGTGTGTATGAAACTTTCAAAACGGTTGAAGAAGCCGGTGATGTGTATGAAACCACACCTAAGGCCATGCAGAAAGAAGCGGTTTCTTTCCTCAACAAACAATTGTTCCAGACACCTAACTGGTTATTGGATAAAAATATACTGAACAAGATCAGTATGCCTACCTTCTATGAAAGGATACAAACCATTCAGGTAAGCGCACTGAAAAGTCTGCTCGACGGTTCAAGAATGGCACGTATGATTGCCGGTACCAACCGATTTGGCGAGAAGACCTATACCGCTGATGAAATGGTACAGGATGTAAGGAATGAGATCTGGAGTGAGCTGGCTTCTAAAAAAGCCATCGATAACTACAGAAGAAACCTGCAGAAAGAATTTGTTGAACAACTCATCACCCTCGCTAATGCGGTTCAAACCAGCACACAATTAGCACCGGGTATCAATTTGTTATCAGCGAATTTTAAAACAACAGATGTATCTTCTATCGCCAGAGGCCATTTAAGAAGTTTGCAATCTGAGATCGGTGCTGCTGCTGCAACAGCTTCTGATAAAATGAGTAAATACCATTTACAGGATCTGTCAGACAGGATCAAGAAAGCATTGGACCCTAAATAGGTTCACTGATTTTACAGATTTTTTATATGATTGATAAGAGCCCCGCAAAAGCGGGGCTCTTTCTTTGGGAAATGCTTTAACAAATTGCTGATGAAAATCTGGATGGTTAGCCGTGTGGGTTGTGTACCTTTGTACAAAGAATGTTTATGAGATACGGCATTTGTTTTTTACTCCTTTGTCTGGGCCTCTCGGTGAATGCACAAATAAAGACAGAGCGTTGGGGATATTTAAGAGATAGTGTTACCAATGAAGTGATCTCACTGGCCAGCGTGACCAATCTGAATACAAAGATCACGGTTATGACAAGTGCTACCGGTCGTTTCAGAATAGAGCTGAAAGAAGACGAAGTACTTTCTTTTGCAGCCGTAGGTTATCATTTTGATACGATCCATTACAACAAATCTTTTCTTACCAAAGACACCCTTGCCTTATACCTGAAACCGCTTACCCATAGCCTGGGTAATGTAACCGTAACCTCAAGAGGCTGGAGCCGTTACCAGTTAGACAGTATTGAAAGAAGAAAAGATTATCTGCAGGATATTGTTAACTATACTATCCCAACCGTTTCAAAGGCCAATTCGGGTGCAGGCATTGCACTTAATCTTGATCGTTTTTCAAAACATGAAAAAAATAAACGTAAACGTTTTGAATTCTTTGATTCGAACGAGAAGGAAGCCTATATCAACTACCGATTCCCGGCATCATTGGTTACTCAATACAGCGGTTTAAAAGATGATCAGCTGCAGCAATTCATGCAGCAATACAGGCCCTCAAGCGAATGGTTGCGGAAGAATAAGGGTGAGGAAGATCTCAAATATTATATCAATGATAAACTGAAGCTGTTCTTTAAGAGAGGTTAAGTTTATGCGTGAGTGGTGAATCGTAAGTCGTGAATGAAAACCGGCAATCATTACTTACGACTGACGACTCACTACTCACGATATCTATTCATACCGCAACGCCACAATCGGATTCAATCTTGCTGCTTTCATAGCAGGATAGATACCCGCAGCAAGGCCTACAATTGAGCAGATCACAATACCGATGATCACCCAGGCCCATGGAACCACGAAGCCTGTTTTAAGTACAATAGAGAAAAGGTTTCCGACCATTACTCCCAATACAATTCCGAAGAATGCACCGAGAAGGCTGATGATCATACTTTCGAAAAGGAATTGCTGGCGAACATTCTTGCTTTTTCCTCCAATAGCTTTGATCAGGCCTACTTCTTTGGTACGTTCGTTTACCGCAACCAGCATGATATTCATTAAGCCAATGGCCGCACCGATCAGCGTGATCAGGCCGATAGCACCCGCAGAGCCCGTGATACTGCTGAGGAATCCGATAAAGAGTTCGGCAAATTTATCACTGCGTTCAATCACGAAATTTTCTTCATCAGGAGGCTGTAATTTTCTAACGGCCCTGAATACGGATGTTGCTTCATCTGTAGCCACATCCAGTTCCTGAACATTATTCACCATTACCCCTACCAGATAAGAAGGATTTGAATTTTCGAAATGCCTTACATTATTGTAAGAGGTGAGGATCATATCATCTTGCCGCATCATGGCACTGGAGCCCTTGCTTTTTAAAAGCCCTACTACACGGTAAGGAAGACTGCCCACACGGATGATCTTATCGATACATTTCTCCGGCCTTTCGCCAAACAACTTAGTGGCTACATTGCTTCCCATAAGGCAAACACTGCGGCCGCTTTCTACATCAAGGTTGTTCAGGTTACGGCCCAGTTCAATCTGGTAACCATTCACGGTTATATAATTTTCATCACCCCCCCAAACCGTGATCTGCGGGTTGGTTTTCTTTTCTTCATAGTGTATTTCCTGTGCCCCCGGACCACGTCTGTACACACTCACTTTTGCACCCGGAAAGAAGTAATGGGTCTTGAAGAATTCAGCTTCTTCTTTACGGATGGGTTTATCCAGATTTGATTTTTTCTCTTTTGTTCCCCGTTTGGTCTTTGTAATATCTCTGTTACGGTTGCCACCACCGCCAAAACGTACACGTGAGTCTTTATAGCGGATACTAAAGGCGTTGGCGCCCATGAATGAGAAACTCTCTTTCAGACTCTGGTTCATCGCCTGTATGGCCGTAATAATGCCGATCAATGCCATGATACCAAAGGCAATAATGGCCACAGTAATGCTGGTACGTAATTTATTACTGCGCACAGTACGCCAGGCCAGCGAAAGTGAGTCGAGAGTGGTCATTCCTTTAGCATTCATCTTCATAAAGATAATTGAGAATACCGAACCCCCCACATAGCGGTTAATAATTGTGAAGAGCGGTTAAAAATAGAACCAATTGAGCACCAGGGAAGGAAATATACCTACCAGGATGATCAATGCGGCCAGAGCCAGCAGCCCGATCCTGAATGCAGTACTTACCGGAGATACCGCTGCTTCACCCTCTTTGAAGTACATGGCCTGTATCACGCGGAAATAGTAGTACACACTCACGGCAGCAAACAGAACGGCAACGATCACCAGCCAGATGGAACCATCCGCTTTTACCATGGATGCCAGCATATAGTATTTGGCAAAGAAACCAGCAGTTAGCGGAATGCCGGAGAGTGACAGTAAACATATAGTGGCACCTAAAGCAAGAGCAGGTTGTGTTTTGGCGAGACCATTAAAGCCGTCGAAAGTATAATCTTTCATTTTGATGAGAACGGCGAAAATACCGATAGTAGCCAGGCTGTAGGCCACAGCGTATAAAAGGATCCCTTCTTTAGCCAGATCATTTACACTATATAAAGCAAAAAGCATAAAGCCGGCCTGTGCAATACTGGAATAAGCCAGCATCCTTTTTACACTTTGCTGAAATACAGCCGTGATATTACCGATCAATAAAGTAGCTACGATCACAAAACCGAGCAGAATATGCCAGCTTGGTCCGAGGATATTGGTGTGGTTATCAAATAAACGCACAAATGCCATAAAGCCAGCGGCTTTTACCACTGTTGCCATAAAGGAAGTAAATACGGCAGGTGCCCCATCGTATACATCAGGTGTCCAGAAATGAAAGGGAGCAGCAGATACTTTAAAACACATGGAAACAAATAAGAGGATCACACCGGCTACTTCCAGAAAGGATGGCATGAGCAGCCCTGTAGAGGGTGCCAGAGAACCCATTCCCAAAGCAAATGCACCGGTGGCACCATAGATCAGGGTGATCCCCATCAGCATGATACCTGTTGAGAAAGAACCCATCAAAAAGTATTTCAGAGCAGCTTCATTGCTCTTTAAATTTCTCTTGTCGGAACCGGTAAGGATATATAATGGGATGGTTAAGATCTCAATACCGATGAACAACATCAGCAGTCCATTGAAGGAAGAAAGAATACTTACTCCACACAAAACAAAAAAGATCAGTGCATAATAATCAGCTACATATGTTCCGGCGTTTTCAATTTCTTTTCCGCTGAGCAACACATAGATCAGCGTTGCAGCAATGGCAATGGAATTAAAGAACATCCCAAACTTCTCAAAGCTGAGCAGTCCCTTTGTATCGATCTGAATAGAACAGATTCCATAAGTGTTCAGGATATTCGACACCAGCAATATTAACAGGCCGATGACCGCAATAGAAGTTACAGCAGACCGGTTCTTCACCAGGATGCCGCTGAACATCATAACAACTCCCATTAAAGCAGAAACAATGATTGCATTCATAAACTTATCTTGAACCCATGATTACGCATAGGCTTATTTTAACTGAACTATTTTACCAGGATCGCGTTGACCGTATCTTTTGTAAGATCGATCAATGGTTGCGGATAAACACCCAAAACGATCACGCCTATTGTTAATACAATCAGAACCAGCTGCACATTGCCGCTCATTTCGGTTGCATTTTCTGTTGTTGCTACGGTATTACCATATAATACCTTCTGTACCATATTCAACGTATATACTGCTGCTAAGATCACACTGATACCGGCTACGGCTGCAAAGACCATGTTGTATTGGAAGAGTCCGTTGAACATCAGGAATTCACCTATAAATGCATTGGTGAGGGGTAATGCAATATTGGCGAGAGCCATCACTACTAACAAGATGGCCATTACCGGAGCTTTTTGTGCCAGTCCCCCCAACTCACTAAACTTACGAGTACCCAGTTTCTGTTCGATTACATCTGCTACGATCCATAAGCCGATCACATTCACACCGTGATTGAACATTTGGATCATCACACCTTCCCAGCCTGTTTTATTGAGTGAGAAGAGCGCTGCACACATTAAACCGATATGCGCAATGGAAGAATAAGCGATCAGGCGTTTGATATCATCCTGACGAATGGCGATCAATGATGCATACAACATGCCCGTTACCGAAAGAATGATGACCAGATTGGCATAATGTGCTGAAGCATTCGGGAAAACAGGGATCAGCCAGCGTACTACCGCGAAGATGCCCATCTTTACCATGATACCACTCATGACCATAGTTGTAGCCGTAGGTGATTGTTCATACGCATCCGGCTGCCAGGTATGAAAAGGAAATATCGGCATCTTGATGGCAAACGCAACAAAGAATAACCAGAAGATCAGGTTCTCGGTTTTAGCAGCCAGCTTGATATGGTAAAATGATTTGATCGCAAACGAATGATCGGCTGAATGGAAGTAGAGGTACAAGATACCTGCCAGCATCAGCAATGAACCGATGAATGTGTAAATAAAGAATTTAAAAGTAACCGCGATCCGTTTATTGCCGCCCCAGATTGAACAAAGAAAATAAAAAGGGATCAATGCCAATTCCCAGAAGAAATAGAACACCAATGCATCAGCAGCAAGGAATACACCGAGTAGGCCTGCCTGACTCAATAACATCAATCCATAAAAATTATGAGCATTGCTGTATTCATTCTTATACGTAGCTATAAAAACAACAGGAAATGATACAACAGTTAACAGGCATAGCATTTTTCCCATACCATCAGTCATGAGTGTAAACCGGCTTCCCAGATCGGGTAACCAACTTGCATCATAGGCCAGCTGGTTTGCCGGCAGAAAAAATATACCAACCATGGCAACTGCCAGTGTAACCAATGACGATAAGACTGCCCAGTTCTTTGCAGTGCCCGGCTGCTTCAGAAAGAAGCTTACCAAACCGGTAACCAGGGGGATCAATATGAGTAAAACAGGGATCATATTCTTTCTTTAACGCTACTAACCTTATTAAAATATTTTTTCTAAAAAACGCATGATCGTGGCATCATTGAACCAGATAAGTATGAATACAACCATGGCCAATACCATCATCAAAATATAACTGCCCACCTGGCCGCTTTGTAATAAACGTAACTGACGTGAACCATACCCCACCAGCCTGCCTACTCCGTTCACCAATCCGTCGATTCCGCTTTTTTCAACAATATTCTTGAAGAATCCCGCCACTGCATGTAATGGATTCACGATCACCGCATCGTAGAGTTCATCGATATACCATTTATTCTCGAGCAGTTTAGATACACCGGCTGTTTCTTCTTCTGATGTTTGATATTTTTTATAGCTGTTGACCGCAAATAGAATTACAATGATGATAGCTGCTGTTGAAGCTCCCATCATGATATATTCCTGCGAAGCAGCCAGATGATGGTGTTCAGCCAGTTTGGTCGATTCTGCAAAGATGGGTGCAAGGAATTTTTCGAGACTGTGTGCATTTTCTGCAAACACTTCCGGAATACCGATCCATCCTCCCACTACAGAAAGAATAGCCAATACAATTAGTGGAAAGGTCATCTGCCATGGACTTTCATGAAGATGATGCTCCTGTTCATGTGTGCCGCGGAACTGTCCGAGGAAAGTGAGCGTATACAAACGGAACATATAGAATGCTGTCATTAATGCCCCAGCCACCCCTACAAAATAGTAGAGCGGATTTTTGACAAATGCAGCAGTTAATATTTCATCTTTTGAGAAGAAGCCAGAGAAAGGAGGAATACCTGCAATAGCTAAACAGGCCAGTAAAAAAGTAATATGTGTGATGGGCATATATTTTCTCAATCCACCCATTTTTCGGATATCCTGTTCGTGATGCATCGCATGAATTACAGACCCTGCACCCAGGAATAACAAGGCTTTGAAAAAAGCATGTGTCATAACGTGGAATACCGCGCCCGTATAAGCACCAACGCCTAATCCGAGGAACATATAACCTAATTGGCTAACCGTAGAGTAAGCCAATACCTTTTTAATATCATTTTGTTTCAGTGCAATGGTTGCTGCAAAAATAGCTGTGGCTAATCCTATAACGGCTACCAGTGTTTGTGTGGCCGGAGCCATCGTATATAAGATATTGCTGCGTGCGATCATGTAGATACCCGCCGTAACCATGGTAGCGGCATGGATCAAAGCAGATACCGGTGTAGGACCCGCCATGGCATCCGGTAACCAGGTGTATAATGGGATCTGTGCACTCTTACCCATGGCTCCAATAAATAACAAAGCCGTGATCGCCGTAATATCAAAACTGCTCAGCTGCGCTGTATGGGCAAATACTTCTGTGTAAGAAGCAGTTCCTAATTTATACAGGAGCCAGAAAACTGCCAGTAGAAAACCAAGATCACCGATCCGGTTCATTACAAAAGCTTTCTTTGCGGCGTAGTTGTAGTTATTATTCTTAAACCAGAAACCGATCAATAGATAAGAGCAAAGACCTACACCTTCCCAACCAATGAACATGATCACATAGTTGGCACCTAAAACCAGCAGCAACATAGAGAATACGAACAGGTTCAGGTAAGCAAAATATCTTCCGTAGTGCTGCGGCTCCTCATCATTCATGTAAGCTGATGAATACAGATGAATGAGGAATCCGATACCTGTAATGATCAATAAGAAAATAGAAGATAGCTGATCAACCTGGAAAGCGAAAGCCACCTTAAAACTTTCCACATCAATAAAATTGAACAGGGTTATCACACTGGCCCCATTAGCCTTTACATCAAAGAAAGCCAATACGCTCAATACAAAAGAAGCCAGGATTGATCCACTGCCCACTATAGCGATCATGGATTTAGACAAGGATCTTCTGCCCAATCCGTTGATCAGGAACCCAAGTAGGGGAAATAATGGAATTAGATAAACAAGTTTGCTCATACCTTTTAAGCTGAACGCTAAACGCTAAATGCTCAACGCGGAACGCATAAAGCGTTAAGCGTTTCGCTTTAAGCGTTTTGCGTAGATTAGTTTTTCAATCGATTCAAAAAGTTAATATCCACCGAATGCGTATTTCTATACATCATTACAATAATCGCCAACCCCACACTTACTTCTGCTGCTGCCACTACCATGATAAAGAATACGAATAACTGCCCGTCAACCCCAACTGATGTATTTTGATCAGCTACAACCGCCGCTGCATAGCGCATTTTTGAAAACGCAACCAGCAAGAGGTTTACCGCATTCAACATAAGCTCTATACACATAAACACAATGATCGCATTACGGCGTGTTAACACACCAATGATGCCGATGCTGAATAAGGCTAGACAGAGATAGATATAATATTGTATTGGCATTTTTTACGCTTAATGCGGAACGCTTAACGCGGAACGCAATGTTTAAATTTTATATTCCTCTAAAGCGTTCAGCGTTAAGCCTTCCGCATTTAGCGTGATTACTCTTTCTTTCCAATCACAACTGCACCTACCATCGCACTCAAAAACAACACACTCGTAATTTCAAACGGTACCACAAAATCGCTGAACAGGGCTTTACCCAGGTTCTTGATCAATCCGATATTACCTTCTTTCATCAAGGCTGTTTTACCGTTAAGATCAGTTGCCTGTCTTACCAGAGAAACCAGCACCAGAAAGAAACATCCACCGGATACAACACCAGCCAGTTTCATCCACAAATGTTTCTGTGGTTCAGTTTCAGCGTTCAGATTCATTAACATGATCACGAACAGAAATAAAACCATGATAGCTCCCGCATACACGATCATATTTACAATGGCCAGAAACTGGGCATTCAATAAGATATAATGGCCCGATATGGCAAAGAACACGGCTATAAGCCATAACACACTATGCACCGGGTTCTTGCTCACCAATACCATGATGGCACTGAATATGGCCAGGGCGCTGAGGAAAAAGAATAATATTTCTATCGTACTCATAATCTTAATTAATAATTAAGAATTAAAAAATTAATAATTAGAAATGGTTACCCGATTTTTAATTACTAATTATTAATTACTAATTCGGCGAAGCCGCTGAAGCCGTAGTTGGTTCTGCTTTGCCGCGTGCTTTTTCATAGCCTTCCGGATCTGTTTTCGGATTGGGTATCAACAGATCGGGTTTGCCATATATAAAACTCTTTCGGGTAAAACTTGCCGGAACAAATGTTTCACTCAAATAGATCGCATCTTTCGGACAGGCTTCTTCACATAATCCACAGAAAATACAACGAAGCATATTGATCTCGTATTTTGCTGCATATTTCTCTTCGCGATACAGGCTTTCTTCACCGGGTAAACGCTCGGCTGCTTCCATGGTAATGGCTTCTGCCGGACAAGCTACAGCACACAGTCCACATGCTGTACAGTTTTCACGTCCTTCCTCATCCCTGTTCAGTACATGTAAACCACGGAATACCGGGCTGAATGGCCGCTTCTGTTCAGGATAACTGATCGTAGGGTTCTTTTTAAATATATGGCTGAATGTGATAGCCATACCTTTAAAGATAGCCGGCAGATACAGGCTTTCCATAAAGCTCATCGGCTTACGGCTCACATCTTTCGCTCTGTTGGTTAATGCTTGCATGTTATTTTCTGTTTATGCCGCTTCGGTTTATGCTTGGCGGCAAAAATATTTTTATACTATATAGATACCCATTTTATCCCGCTGCTTCGCAGATTAGCGGATTTCGGATTGGCGGCTTATTATCGGATCCTAATTCGTTAATCCGCAATCCGCTAATCCGTTAATCAATTATTTCTGCAACCACAAAATCACTGCTCCCGTGATCAACATATTGATCAACGCTAACGGTATCAATTTCTTCCATCCGATATTCATCAACTGGTCATAACGGAAACGCGGTACGGTCCAGCGGATCCACATGAATACGAAAATGAATATTACGATCTTGGTTAATAAAGCCAGCACCCCCAGTATCGCTGCCAGATTTGGTGACAGCGAGCTTTCGTCCAGGAAGGGAATATCAAATCCGCCAAAATACAGTGAAGCCATCACCGCACTACTCATGATCATGTTCACATACTCAGAGAACAGATAGAACCCGAGTTTCATTGATGAATATTCCTGGTGATATCCAAAGTTCAGTTCATTCTCTGCTTCCGGCAGATCGAAAGGTGTACGGTTACACTCTGCCATGGCACAGATAAAGAATATTAAAAAACCCAATGGCTGATAGGCTACATTCCATAAACGGCCATGTTCCATCTGCTGGTCAACAATGGTTTTCAAACTCAATGAGCCTGATAACATCAATACGGCGATCAACGCCAATCCCATTGCCAGTTCATAACTGATGGCCTGTGATGCACCACGCAGAGCGGCCATCAAAGAGAATTTATTGTTGGATGCCCAACCGCCGATCATGATACCATACACACCCAAACTCACCACACCGAAAATATAGAGGATGCCGATATTGATATCCGCGATCTGCAGGTCAATACTTCTGTCGAACAACTCTACATGACTGCTCCATGGAATCACAGCGCAGGTCATCAAAGCGGCAGTCATAGCCAAACCCGGACCCAATATAAAAAGCACTTTATTGGAAGTATTTGGGATGATCTCTTCTTTCATGATCAGTTTCAAACCATCCGCAAAAGGTTGCAACAAACCAAATGGACCGGCACGGTTAGGGCCCGGCCTGTCCTGCAATACTGCTGCCACTTTACGTTCTGCGAAAGTGGTATACAAAGCAATACCCAGACTCGCAAACACGATGATGGCGATGAGTATCAGTTTTTCGATCAGTAATATCCAGTCAATAGACAGTAGTGTCATGATATATCTTCAATTAATCTTTCTTCGAATTAAAATCGGTTGAATGGGCCGGACCGTTGATCAAACTCAGTTCGATATTGGGTTTATTCACTTCACTTGCCGTATGAATATCCATCATCAATTTGGGCTGACGGCCTCCATGAACCGCAGAGAAGGTCTCATTAGGTTTATGCATTCCGATATTGCCTGCATAGTGTCCCTGAGAGATCACCGATTGTCTGCTGATCATTCTTGGTCCTTCTATTACCCAATCACTTGTTTGTTTCTTTTCAAAACGACAGGTATTACAGATCCATGCCGGTTTGCCGTCTTCCGTATTTTCCACTTCACCCCACTCATCTTTTCTGGCTGTAACACGGAACACTTCATCTCCACGGTTCCACAAAGTAACTTTTCCGCTGCAGGTAGGGCAATCACGGTGTGCATCCATCGGTTTCAGGAACCACACGCGGTTTTTAAAACGGAAGGTTTTATCGGTTAAAGCACCTACCGGACAAACATCGATCACGTTTCCGATAAAATCACTTTCCAGACTTTTTTCGATCATGGTGGCGATCTCAGAATGGTCGCCCCGGTCTAAAATACCATGTTCTCTTTTCGCGGTGAGCTGATCAGCCACAAATACACAACGATAGCAAAGTATGCAACGTGTCATGTGTAACTGAATATAAGGGCCTATATTATGTTTCTTAAATGTTCGACGCTGGAACTCATACCGTGTGCCTTCTTTACCATGTTCGTAACTGAGATCCTGTAAATGACATTCGCCTGCCTGGTCACAAACCGGGCAATCCAGTGGATGGTTCAATAATAAGAATTCAACCACACCGGCACGAGCATCCAGTACTTTAGGGCTGGTAATATTTTTTACTTCCATACCATCCATCACCGTTGTGCGGCAGGAAGCTACCAGTTTAGGCATAGGGCGGGGATCTTTTTCAGAACCTTTGCTCACTTCTACCAGACAGGTACGGCATTTACCGCCGCTGCCCTGCAGTTTGCTGTAATAGCACATAGCAGGCGGTGCCACATCGCCACCGATCTTACGTGCCGCATTCAGGATGGTTGTTCCTGCCGGCACTTCGATAGTGATGTTGTCGATGGTTACTTTAAATAAGGGTTGCTCCGACATATCTTTTTATTTCTCGCAAAGGCGCAAAGGCGCAGTTGCCATTCCTTAAAAACATTGTTTTCATTCAAACACAAACTGCGCCTTCGCGCCTTTGCGTGCATTTTCTTTTACACAGTAGTTGGAACATGTATCGGATCCGCATAATGCGCCAATCCAAAATTCCTTGTCTGTGCTTCTGCAGCATGGGTAACATGCCACTCAAACTCATCCCTGAAATGCCTGATGGCTGCAGCAACCGGCCATGCGGCAGCATCACCCAACGGACAGATCGTATTTCCTTCTATCTTTCTCTGTATATCCCAAAGCAGATCGATATCGCTTGATTTGCCTTGTCCTTTTTCCAAACGGTATAATAATTTTTCCATCCAGCCGGTTCCTTCGCGGCATGGTGAACATTGTCCGCAGCTTTCATGGCGATAGAATCTTGCGAATGTGTAGGTGTTCTTTACTACACACTGGTCTTCATCCAGTACAATAAATCCACCCGAACCCATCATAGAGCCTGTTGCAAAACCACCATCACTTAAACTTTCGTAGTTCATGTAACGGGTTTCGCCTTTGGCTGTTTTTAATAATAAGTTAGCAGGCAGAATGGGAACAGATGATCCACCGGGAATACAGGCTTTCAAACGTTTACCGTTTGCAATACCACCACAATATTCATCGCTGTAAATAAACTCTTCTACAGAGATGGTCATATCAATTTCATAAACACCCGGTTTATTGATATTACCACAGGCCGACATCAATTTAGTACCGGTAGATTTACCCACTCCGATCTTTGCATATTCTTCACCACCCATATTAATGATAGGAACTACTGCTGCCAGTGTTTCTACATTGTTCACTACCGTTGGCCTTTGCCAAACACCCTGAATAGCCGGGAATGGTGGTTTGATACGTGGGTTACCGCGTTTGCCTTCCAGTGATTCGATCAAAGCAGTCTCTTCACCACAGATATAAGCACCTGCACCGCGTTGTACATGGATCTCACAATCAAAACCGCTGCCTAAAATATTCTTTCCTAAAAATCCGTTGGCTTTGGCTTCGCCGATGGCCTGTTCCAGGATATCAACGATCCATGCATATTCGCCACGGATATAGATGTATGTATTGTTACTTCCCAATGCAAAAGAGGAAACGATCAGACCTTCGATCAACAGGTGTGGAATAAATTCCATCAGGTACCTGTCTTTAAAAGTTCCGGGCTCACTCTCGTCTGCATTACAAACCAGGTGACGTGGAACGCCTTCAGGTTTGGCAATAAAGCTCCATTTCATTCCTGCAGGGAAACCTGCACCACCACGGCCACGCAAGCCGCTTTTCTTCACTTCTTCCACAATGGCTTCGGGGCCCATGGTCTTGATGGCTTTCTCCACACTTCGGTATCCACCTTCACGGCGATACACTTCATAAGAGCGGATCCCTTCTACATGTGCTTTTTCTAATAATAATTTTACACCCATAGTATCAATTAGCGGATCAGCTGATGGGCTGATGACGCGTTTTAATTTAGTATAACCGGTTATTCAACTTATAATTTTCTCTGTGTGCAAGGATCTGTTTGAACAAAAAGTATACAAACAAAAACATCCAAAATATCAACATAAACATATCCTGCCCCCATCTATATATCGCACATCCCAATGCACCCAGCACACAAACATCATTATAGATCAATTGGGCTTTGGTTTGCATTGTTTAATTATTTGCTGCCGCTGTTTTTCTGCACTCATCTATAATGGCATCTACTTTCTCTTTTGTTAAATGCTCACGGTAATGTTTGCCTAACTGCATCATAGGTGCATAACCGCAGGCACCCAGACACTCAACTGTTTTTAAAGTAAACAAACCATCTGCTGTTGTTTCTCCGGGTTTTATGCTCAGTTTTTCTCCTATATAGGCAACAATATCATCACTGCCACGCAACATACAAGGACCTGTCTGACAAACCTCAAACATGTATTTACCAACCGGCTTCAGATTGTACATGCTGTAGAAGGTAGCTACCTCATACACTTCTATGGGCGCAATGCGCAAGAGTTCTGCCACATAATCCATGGTCTCACTGCTCAGCCATCCGCCAAAAGAATCCTGCGCCAGATGCAATACCGGCAATAAAGCACTCTTCTGTTTTCCCTCTGGATAGCGTGCTACCAGTCGGTTAAACTCTGTTAATTGTGTTTCAGAAAATTTTGTCATACTATATTTCAAATTTGAAAATTTGAAAATTTGAAAATTTGAAAATGAAAACAGTAAGGGCTTTGACCAAACATTTTCACATTTTCAAATTGCCACATTTTCAAATTACTAATTAAGCGTCCATTTCCCCCGCAATCAAATTCAAACTACTCATCGTTACAATTGCATCACTTAACATACCACCTGTTACCAATTCCGGATAAGCCTGGTAATAAATAAAACAAGGCCTGCGGAAATGCAAACGGAATGGGGTACGGCCGCCATCGCTGATCAGGTAAAAACCTAATTCGCCATTACCGCCTTCTACCGATTTGTAAACTTCTCCTTTTGGCATATCCACTTCACCCATAATGATCTTGAAATGCCAGATCAGCGCTTCCATCTTCGTGTATACATCTTCTTTTTTAGGAAGATAATATTCAGGTACATTGGCATGAAACACTTCTGCTTCCTCGCCTTTGAACTCCTGTATCTTTCTGTATGCCTGTTGTAAAATGCTTAAGCTCTGCCACATTTCTTCATTACGCACCAAGAAGCGATCATAGTTATCACCTGTTTTTCCAACAGGGATACTGAAATCAAAATCTTCGTAACTGCTGTAAGGGCTATGCACACGCACATCATAATCAACCCCTGTTGCACGCAGGTTTGGACCGGTAAACCCATAATTCAACGCACGTTCTGCACTGATGCCACCGGTACCAATGGTACGGTCCATAAAGATGCGGTTGCGTGTGAAGAGGTTCTCAAACTCTTTGAGTACAGAAGGATATTCTTTTAAGAATTTCTCGAGTTTCGTAAACGCTGTATTGTTGAAATTCCTTTCAAAACCGCCAATACGCCCAATATTAGTAGTAAGACGGGACCCACATACTTCTTCATATATTTCATAGATTAATTCGCGGTATTGCATCACATACAGGAAACCTGTGTAAGCACCGGTATCCACACCCACAATGGAATTACAGATCAAATGGTCGGAGATACGTGAAAGCTCCATAATGATAATACGCAGATAATCCACACGCTTAGGTGTTTGCACACCCAACAGTTTTTCGCAGGTTAAATGCCAACCCATGTTATTGATGGGGCTGCTGCAATAATTCAACCGGTCGGTAAGTGGTGTGATCTGGTACAAAGGCCTGCGCTCTGCGATCTTCTCAAATGCACGGTGTATGTAACCCACCGTAGATTCAGTAGATACAATACGCTCGCCATCCAATTCCATAATATTCTGGAACACTCCATGCGTAGCAGGGTGCGTAGGACCCACATTCAAAGTTGTGGTCTGTTTCTCAATCGAGCCTTCCGGCAGTTTGATATGGTGGTGATGCTCTGTCATTATATAATCAGCTATATATCTTTATTCAACTTTGTTGTGTCACTCACTTGTACGTTCTGATCGCTTTGCAGCAATTAGCGGATTGGCGAATTACGGATTGGCGGATTATTATTGGATTTATAATTTGTAAATCCGTTATCCGCTAATTCGATAATCCTATCCGCGACCAAACATCTCATCATCCTTATCCACCCTTGTCTGATCTTCCAAAGGATACTCTTTCCTCATCGGGAAATAATCCATTTCATCCACATTCAGGATCCTTTTCAGATTGGGATGGCCTACAAAATTAACACCGTAAAAATCAAAGGTCTCACGCTCCATCCAGTTGGCACTTGCAAACAGTTTGGAGGCGGTATAAATATCAGGCGTATTAATATCAGTAAATACTTTAAACCGTATGCGCACATTAGCGGCAAGGTTATGCAAATGATACACCACAGCCAGTTCGCGTCCAGGTTGATCAGGATAATTCACCGCACAGAGATCCGTAAGAAAACGGAAACCCAGTTCCTCATCATCATGCAAAAACTGTAACAGTTTCAGGTTATTCTCCTTTGCTGTTTCAAAACAGAGCATACCATAGGTATCCTCAAACCCGAAAACTGCTTCGCCGAATTTCGCTGTTAACTTTTGTTGTATTGTTTCGTTTGTTAATGCCATTTTTTCTGGTTTGTCCATAGACCATAGTCCATGGCCCATAGTAAAACTATTATTTGCTTCCATGGACCATGGTCCATGGACTATCGACTATTCTATTCCATACCCATTCATCAACAACTTATACTGCTCACTATTCCTTCTGCGGATACTCTCCTGTCCTACCAGTTCCTGGATCTTCATAAAACCATCAATAATGGCTTCAGGTCTTGGGGGGCAACCCGGCACATACACATCTACGGGAATGATCTGGTCAATCCCCTGTAAAACGCTGTAAGAATCAAAAATACCGCCACTGGAAGCACAGGCACCTACAGCCAATACCCAACGGGGTTCGGCCATTTGGAGGTATACCTGACGTAATACAGGACCCATCTTTTTAGCGATCGTTCCCATTACCATCAACAGATCACACTGGCGGGGAGAAAAGCCCACTCTTTCTGCACCAAAACGGGCAATATCATAATGCGGAGCCATAGAAGCCATGAATTCAATACCGCAGCAGGAAGTAGCAAAAGGCAGGGGCCACATAGAGTTCTTACGGGCAAGGCCTACTACATCACTTAATCTTGCTGTAAAAAAGCCCTCACCCGCATAGCCTTCCGGTGCTTCTGCAACGCCTACGGCGTCGTTGATGTTGGCTTCTTTGGGATGAATATTAAATCGAACCGGACGTGACATAAGACGAATTAAAAATTAAAAATTAAAAATTAAAAATGATCCTGTATTTAATAACCTCTTTACAAACGCGATGGTTCGTTTTTCAATTATTAATTACTAATTATTCATTTTTAATTACCTCAATCTTCCCATGTAAGGGCACCTTTCTTAATGATATATATAAAGCCTACCAGGAAAAAAGCCACAAACATCAATACTGCGCCAAAGCCTTCCCAGCCCAATTCGCGGAAATTGACCGCATAGGGATAGAAGAAAATGACTTCCACATCAAATAATACAAACAAAATAGCCACCAGGAAATACTTGATGGCCATAGGCTGACGTGCGTTACCGTGTGTTTCAATACCACTGGTAAAATTCTCTAATTTATCCGCTGTTTTACGTTTAGGACCTACCCAGGCAGAAAAGCCGATCATAAAGGCCACAAAACCGGCCGCAAAGATCAATTGCACCCCAATCGGGAAATAATTAACTGCTGAATTTGACGCACTTGCATCGGAAAGAAGAGAAAGCCAGCTCATGGAATAGCATTAATGTGCCGCAAAAATACGCTTGTGAGGGATATAAAAGAAAAACTCCCCGATAATGGGGAGTTTTTTCCTGAATTTTTTATTTATTAACCTTTACCAGCTGCTCCGCCACCACCTCCGGTTTTTTTACCCGGAGCCTGTGGTTTGCTGTAGAAATCCATATTTTTCTGGAATTCGGCCTTTGCACCTGTGGCATATTTATTAAAGTCGTTGGTAGGGTCGGGATAGGTTGCCAATATATCATTTGACAGATCCAGCCCTTTCTGGCAAATAGTTAAAAACTGACTCAATATTTCCGTTGGTGCGGCACCAACAGAAGTTGGGGGCTTCAGTTCAGGGTTTCTTTTCATCATATTCAGCATATTTCCGTAAGTGCTGATGATAAAACCCTGATTAGAGAGAATTTCCTTTTTGTATTTCTCCTTACTGATTGCAGTATATACTGAATCGAGGTAGCTCAACCCGGCAAGGGCAATCCCCTTAGATGTATCGGGATCAGCGGCCAGTGACGCTCTTCTGAAAAAACTATATGGCTGTGGTTTATCGGGATAAGCCACCATATATTTTTTAGCCAGTTCGAGGGTTTGGGCATATTCTTTAGCATTAAATGCTGTACTGGTAATCCTGTAGTGGTCTGCCTCACTCATGTTGCCTTTGAAATCAATGGCTTTCTGGATCCACTGTAATTGTTTAGGATACATTTTCGCTTTTCCGAACAGATCGGCCGCCTGATTGGCATAATTGATCTTATTCACTTTAGACGTATCACTGTTCATTGCCTTTTCGAGATAGGTTACCGCCTGTGTTTCACTACCAGGAAACTTAGAGAACACTTTTACAGCCAGCTCATAATCACCCGGAACCATTTTGTCGGCAGGTGCATTATCGAAATATTTCGTGAGGTAATTTTTAGCCTGAACTGAGTCGCCGGTTCTATCGTAGTTCAATGCCAGTAAGATATCCAGCTTAGGCAATACTTTAGATCCTACTGAAGACTCCAGTTCTTTTGCCTTTGTAAGCGATTCTGCATTCTTTCCGGCAAGGAATAAGTAGTTAGCCAGATAGAGATCATTAACCGGATCTTTTTCAGCATTAGCTACAAATTTGTCAAGGTAGCCTTTGGCAATACCGATATCCTTATTGGCATAATAATCAAAATACGCATAGTATACCGGCGGGAAAGCAGGATCTGCAGCTATGGCATCATTGAAATATTTTTCAAAAAGGTCTTTGTTGTTCTGGCTCTGGTAGATCTTACCGATACGATACATCGCTTTGGCACTTTTTGGATCGCGGTTAATGGCTTCCTGGTAGGATTTTACCGCTTCACCCCCGTTCTCGCCACCCATTTTCAGGTAGTTGATCCCCATATTAATATAGATATCGGGGTTGGTAAGGTCAATGGCTCCGGCCTGTTTCAGTTTATCCACTGCATAGGCATGGTCTCCCAGGTTACTGGCAACATAAGCATTGGCACGGCCAATCGCATTCAGTATGGCAGGATTGGGTTTGCCTTTATTCTTGCCCTTGGTTTCTGTAGTAGCAGTGATCGCCTGTTCAAATTTCTGTTTTACAGAATTCATGTCTTCCCCGGTCAAAATACCCACATGGCCCATACCTACCAGTAACCAGGCATCACTGCCTAATTCCTGTAAAGCCTTTTGATAAAGGGCTTTGGCAGCAGCCACCTGTTCTTTGCTTGGGTCTCCACCGTCTGTAGCCATCAATGCCTGTCCCAGCCAGTACACATTCTGAGGATCTTTCGGATTAGCATCATAAGCTTTCTGAAATGCTTCTTTTGCACTCTTGAGTTTGTCGTAATTCAGGAATTTGATGCCATCAGCCAACTGGGCCATCAAACACTGTGCAGCAAGCATTGCTGTTAACATCAGAGAAACGGTCTTCTTCATTGTTCGTTTGTTTATAATTAGGGTGTCAATCTGCGTCCTTAATTTTTCCCAGCCTGGTGTTAAATCCCATTTTAGCAGGCACGAGGAAAGATCTTCTGAAGATCAGCTGTCCCCTTTCCAGGCTCATAAAATTCATGAACCCTGTACCGAGGCCGGCTGCATTCTCCTTTAATATATAATACAATGGACGTGCCAAAGGGTATTCTCCGTATGCCAATGATGCCTGTGTAGGCTTGGCAAACAGGTCTTTCTCCTCACATTTAACACATTCCACTAATGCTGTCCGAATCTTTTTCAGGTATGCCTGCTGTTTCGGGTCATAACTGTCGCCTATCCAGCTCAACCCCACAAAACCGATCATACCGGGGTTATTTGAAACCACTTCCAGCACATTCTGGCTACCTTCTGTAGCCACTACATTCGTACCAAAAGCAGCACCGCGTAAAACGCTGTCCTGCAGATACCTCACCGTGCTGGTCGCATTTTTACCATCCATCACAGCCGTTATTTTGTTTTTCCCGTTAAGGATATCCTTCAACTGAGCAATGGTAAACACACTGTCTTTTGAACCCTTATTTACAATTACCGCTACGGCATCATAGGCCAAGATGCCGTATTGGGGTTTGTAACCAAGGGTGCTCTCAAAGATCGATGACTCTTTATCAGTAAGCCCTTTGGCTACTATAACCATCCTGGTACTATCAGACTGCAAATCCCTGAAACAGGCTGCTTCTGATTTATAGGAAATATGGACCGTTGTATTGGGAAAAGAAGAATGATGAACCTTTACCTGCTCCTCAATCACCGGTTTAAAACTTTCGTCTACACTGATGTTGATAGAACCATTTGTAGGTGTATCTCTGTTATCCTCCTTTTTATCCTTGCTGCCACATGAAACAAAGAACACCAAAAAACTGAGTAACCCCGGGTATATCACACTGTTTCTCATCTTAATAATTTCTCTTAACACCCCTATACAAACGAAAGCCGCCGTAAAGCAGACAAATTCCTCCAAAAAAATACCTGAAAAGATCATTGTCTTTATCGGTCAGCTGTTCTATGTGTAATTTATCGGCAAAGAGCATGATCACGGCCATTCCCAGGAACAAAATGGACATGGTTATGTCATAAGCAATCCGCATTAAATTATAACTTTTCGTCTGTTTGTCTTTAAAACCGCTTTCCATTTAACAATCTATTAAAACAGGGATGGGCAATTTAGGCAATAATTTTATTCTCGAACACAATTCTGACCTGCATTTTGAAACAAATCACCGGTTCTTTATTTTAGATGCACCTAAAAGCAGGATTCCATAATTAGATTGTTAAATAAGCTAATACATGTTAGTTCGAAAAGCCTGACATGAAAGGTTTTGAAAGTCGATCATCTTTACGGACAGTATCTTTGCCTTTATGAAAATTTTGATGGTATGCCTGGGTAATATCTGCAGGAGTCCATTGGCAGAGGGGATCCTTCAGCATAAAGCGGAGGAAGCAGGGCTTGACTGGACAATTGACAGTGCCGGAACAGCCGGTTATCATATTGGCGAGCAACCACATAAGTTATCACAAAAAGTGGCTTTGCTAAACGGTGTTGATATCAGCAGACAGCAATGCCGGCAGTTTGTGAAACAGGATATGGCAAGGTTTGACCTCATCTTTGTGATGGACAATGACAATTATGCTGAGGTAAAAAGAATCAGCGGCAACGAATGGGAAGGCAGTAAAGTGCGTTTGTTACTGGATATGCTTTACCCCGGTGAAAACAAAGAAGTACCCGACCCCTGGTATGGTACAGAAAAAGATTACCATTTAGTATTTGACATGGTGAGCAGGGCCTGTGAAAAGATCATTGAAAACTATCGGTGAGTCTGGAGTGAGGAGTCTGGAGTCTGAAGTAATTAATTTTGACTTTTTAACTTTGACTTTTGACTTCCTGATCCAATACCTACTTTTACCACTTTAACGAATTTAACTACGATATACCAGAGATGAGCAAACCCGGTCTACCACAAGGAACCAGAGATTTCAGCGCGGCAGTTGTACGCAAACGCAATTATATTTTTCAGACCATTCGTTCTGTATTTGAACTGTACGGCTTTCAGCCATTGGAAACACCGGCCATGGAGAACCTGGATACTTTGATGGGCAAGTATGGAGAAGAGGGTGATAAACTGATCTTCAAAATATTGAACAACGGGTTGGATAACCCGGATAAACATACGCAGGCAACGGAAGATTTTGAAAAGGTATTATCAGGTAAGATTACCAAGGGCATTACCGAACGGGCTTTACGCTATGATTTGACCATCCCTTTTGCGCGGTATGTAGCCATGAATTACGGACAGCTCACCCTTCCTTTTAAACGTTACCAGATACAACCGGTATGGCGCGCAGATAGGCCGCAGAAAGGTCGCTACCGTGAGTTTTACCAGTGTGATGCAGATGTTGTGGGAAGCAAAAGTCTGCTGAATGAAGTGGAGCTGGCCAATATCTATGCAACTGTTTTTGAAAAATTAGGTGTGCATGTAGAGATCAAGATCAACAGCCGTAAAATTCTGGCCGCATTGGCAGAGATCTCTGGCGGTGCGGATAAAATGGTGGATATCACCGTGGCGATTGATAAACTGGATAAGATCGGTCTGGAAAAAGTAAAAGCAGAACTTTCTGCCAAAGGGTTAACCGATGATCAGATCAACACCATTGAAAAATATTTGTCGATTGAAGGCAATGACACAGAAAAACTTTCAGCCTTACAAACATTGCTGGGCAACAACGCCACAGGAAAAGAGGGAATTGAAGAGATTGCATACCTTCTAAATTATCAACCCCAAATCCCTCCCGGCTCAGCCGGGACCAAACTCCAAACCGACTTTACGCTTGCGCGTGGTTTAAACTACTACACCGGCATCATCTTCGAAGTAAAAGCGATCGGTGTACAAATGGGCAGCATTGGCGGCGGCGGACGTTACGATGACCTGACCGGTTTATTTGGCGTACCCAATGTACCCGGTGTGGGTATCAGCTTTGGGGTAGACAGGATCTATGATGTGATGGAGGAACTGAAAGTATTTCCTGAAGAGGTACAGGCCGGCACACAGGTTTTATTCTTTAACCTTGGCGAGGCGGAGAGTAAACAGGCATTTGGTCTAATGCAGCAATTAAGGGGAAAGGGCATAGCCTGCGAGTTATTTCATGAGACCACAAAATTTGATAAGCAATTCAAATACGCTGATAAAAAAGGGATCCCTTATGTAATTATCCTCGGAAGCGAAGAATTAACAAATGGTACCTGTGTAGTAAAAAACCTTGTCAAAAGCGAGCAGCAGACTTTGCAACAGACTGAGCTAACAGGTTTTAAGTTTTAATGAACGATGATTTTGGGATTTTCCTTCCATTTCAAAATCGCCAATTTCAAAATTTCAAAATTCTTCTTCCCCGCCGGCACGATATTTTCATCTACCTTTTGTAAAAGGGATCATGAAAAGAATTGTGTTGAGTATATCCGTAGTGCTAATGGTCTTAACATCGTGTAGTAAAAAGGCCCATCCTTCCGTTGACGGATCAACAAAAAGCAGGGAATATCCCATAGAAACACCGGGTAAAACTGAAACAACGGTTGCCCCGGCTATTGTATTACCTGCACCCGCTGTTTCCTTATCCAGTCCGATGATCGTAATTGACGGAACAGGGCAGATCATCAGTTCGCGTGATAAATTGCCCTCCGAGATCGCCGCAAGAGTAGATTATAATGCCATAGCAAGATCTTTCACTCCTGCGCAAAAGCAAAACCTGATCTTCCGTTTTAAGATGTTACCGCCGAGGGTATTATTGATACCCGACCGTTTTGTTTCAAAATCTGCCCGTGGTTATTATTGTGTTTACAAGAAGAAATTCTGGTACTGGAGAAAAGATGACGGACTCTTTTATTTAGACGAAACCTATTACCAATAAAAAAGCCGGAATACAATTCCGGCTTTCATTTAAGTTATTTTACGTTTAACGAACAACCTGCTTTTGTAATGCAAGTTTGATCGGATAATTCTTTAAAAGGGCAAGTGTGGTTTCATCTTTTTTGCCTTCGAGTTGATAGCCCATAGCATCAATGCTTACACCGATAATTTTCTTATCAGCATTCCTGTTAAATTTGGCTGTACCCTGAAACTGAACAATAACATAGAGATCATCACCTTTCTTTTCCAAAGCTGAGGTACCGGCAGAAGAAGTCATGGTTAATGCACCATCTTCCAACGCAACCGTAACTTCAGCAACCACACTTCCATCCGGGAATTTATATTTTCCAACATATTGCTGTAAGGTGGTATCCTTGGGAGCAGGAGCAGGATTTTGTTGTGCCTGAGATACAGATACCAGACAAACAGATAAGCAACAGAACAATAACCATTTTTTCATATAGCGTTTTTTAGTCTCCCAAAATACTACAATTTGACAAATCAACATTTATCCTGACTGAAAATTTATGGATCTGTTAAGGTATCAGGCTATTAGCACCAAAAAGTGTCTACGGAATAATAGGAATGGTATGTAAATGATGTTCCATATGTGCTACATAATCGCAGATCAGCCAGCCAAGGGTCTTTACACCTGTTTTTTCGTATTGGGGAGCGATGGGGTAGGCCAGTTTACTTTCCGGAATGCGCTCTGCCACAAAAATGATCTGTTGATTAATCGATTGCCATAAATTCAGCAGGTGCTCTACAGGCAAATTCTGGTAGTGGTTCACTTCCATCAACTCATCCTGCCGGTAGGAAGTAATTACATAAGGTTCCTCTGTAATCTGTGCATCGGTAAACCTTTTCAGGTTATTAATGGCCGAATCGATCAGGTGCCCAAGAATCTGTTGTTTACTCCATTTGCCGGGAGCGGGTTGTGCCAATAATTCGATTGAGGAAAAAGCCCGGTAACTTTCTGTTGTTGTTCTGATCAGTTCCGCTAATCGTTTCAAAGCAAATGGAACATCCGTTTCACCATTTTTTAAGAACCCATCAGCTTTCCACATATCGTATTTTTTGTTTCATGTCTTTATCGGAATTGCATGGAATACTATTACAAACCTTCATATACAATAGCAGCACCCTGTCCTACTCCCACACACATAGTAGCCAACCCATATTTTATTTTCTCTCTGAACATTTCATGTAATAAAGTGGCGGAGATCCTTACCCCGCTGCAACCCAGGGGATGGCCGATAGCAATGGAACCGCCATTTACATTTACTTTATGAATATCCAGATCCAGTTCCTTGATACAGGCCAGACTTTGTGATGCAAAAGCTTCATTCAATTCGATCAGGCCGAGATCGCCTACTTTCAAACCTGCACGCTGCAAGGCTTTTTGTGAGGCGGGAACAGGGCCCATTCCCATGATAGCCGGATCTACACCGGCAATTCCCATACTTACTATGCGTGCGATGGGTTGCAGGCCGAATTGTTGTACCGCCTCTTCACTTGCCAATAACATGGCGGCGGCCCCATCATTGATACCGGAAGAATTACCGGCAGTTACGGTTCCATCTTTGGCAAAAGCAGGTTTTAATCCCGCTAATTTTTCGAGAGAAGTCTGGCGGGGATGTTCATCCTGGTTAAACCAGGTGATGAGACGGTCGTTGATCATTTCGATCGCTATGATCTCATCCTCCCATTTTCCAGCTTCCAGTGCTGCAAAATATTTTTGTTGTGAGGCCAGGGCAAAAGCGTCCTGGTCTTCTCTGCTGATATTCCATTCACGCGCCACATTCTCTGCCGTTTCACCCATACTGAAAGGTTGATACATTTCGGCCAGTTTTTTATTGGTAAACCGCCAGCCAATCGTGGTATCATAGGTTTCAATTTTCCTGTTCCAGGCGCCATCACTTTTGGCAGTAACAAAAGGAGCCCTTGTCATACTCTCTACACCAGCTGCTATATACAACATGCCTTCCCCACACATAATGGCTCTTGATGCATCCATCACAGCCTGCAAACCACTGGCACAGAGGCGGTTTACGGTATTGCCGCCTACATTTACGGGTAGTCCGGCAAGGAGTGCAGCCATACGGGCTACATCGCGGTTATCTTCTCCGGCCTGGTTGGCGGCACCCGCGATCACATCTTCGATAACGGATGGGTCGATCGTATTATTTCTGTGAAGCAAAGAGCTGATGGCATGAGCCAGCAGATCATCCGGCCTGATGGAACTTAATTTACCGCCGTAGCGCCCTACCGGCGTTCTTACGGCATCTATTACATAACAGGTTTTCATATATCTCTGGTATAGATCAGTTAAAATAGTAGCGCAAGATAGAGTTTGTACCACAAAAATTGCCCCTTCAGGGGCTGAGTGGGTATCTTTACCGGATGAGCACCCCTTTACCTAACATTCGCCATTTAAGTGTACCCGAGCTGGAGGAATATTTCCTGTCGATCGACGAAAAGAAGTTCCGTGTTAAACAGGTACATGAATGGATCTGGCAAAAACATGCCCACAGCTTTGATGAGATGAGTAATCTGAGCAAAGACCTGCGCGCCAAATTAGCCAAGAATTTCTCCTTCCCGGCCCTGCGGGTAGATGCCACCCAACATAGCGATGACGGTACGATCAAAAGCCGGTTTAAAACATTTGACGGTCATATGATCGAAGGCGTATTGATCCCTACCGATGAAAGAAAAACCGCCTGCGTTTCTTCACAGATCGGTTGCAGCCTGAGTTGTAAATTTTGTGCAACGGGGTATATGGACAGGAAAAGAAACCTGACTTATGATGAGATCTATGACCAGGTAGTATTGATCAATCAGCAGAGCGAAAAAACCTTCCAGAAAAAACTGACCAATATCGTTTTCATGGGTATGGGAGAGCCGCTGATGAATTACAGCAATGTAATGCGTGCCATTGAAAGGATCACGGCGGAAGATGGACTGTTTATGAGTCCTAAGCGGATCACAGTGTCTACCGCCGGTGTTGCCAAACAGATCCGGATGCTGGGAGATGATAAAGTGAAATTCAAGCTGGCACTGTCTTTACATGCCCCAACGGATGAGAAAAGGAATAAGATCATGCCCATCAATGAAAGCAATAATATTAAAGTGCTGATAGATGCGTTGAATTATTTCTATAAACAGACGGGAAATGAGATCACGCTGGAATATATCCTGTTCAAAGACCTGAATGATTCTGAAAAAGATGCGCAGGACCTGACACGTATTTACAGACAGGTTCCGGCAGATCTGATCAATATCATTGAATACAACCCGATCGATGCATTCCGTTTTGCAAAACCTACGGAAGAGGGTATTCAAAGTTTTATGGGTATACTTGAAACCAATAAGGTAAATGCCCGTTTAAGAAGAAGCCGCGGAAAGGATATTGATGCCGCCTGCGGACAATTGGCCAACAAGGATAAACAATGATCTTCCTTCACATAATTCAAACAAATGCAGCTCTATGGGCTGCATTTGTTTTACAGGCCGGGTCTATATAAATGCAGCCCCCAATTTCAAAGCATTAAATATTGGCCTATGAAAAAGCTGCTCTTATTCTGTTTTATTCTTACTGCCCCATTCATCATTCTGTTCATTAATGTGATGAACTTAGGCGCTTTTGTGATCCAACATCTGTTTCCGGGCAGGAAATGAGTGATCGTTTGCGTTAACCCAACAAATTCCAGGTAAACCCAACCACCTTTGCGAGAAATTTTGCACGCAGAGGCGCAAAGGCGCAGTTTTGTTGCTAAATGCCCCTCAAAAACCCATTCTTTCTTTTTAAGTTATCTTTGCGGTTCCTGTTGAAAAACAGCAATCAGTAAAGAACATGAAAAAACAACGTACAGACAACTTCGACAAGTTTGCCAACCAGAAAAGGGGCAGTGCCGTAAAAGAAGCTTTCCGCCAGGAAAAGAAGAAGATCAAAATAGCAGCCCGTGCCGCAGGTGAAGAAATGCGGAAAAAGAAGATCGAGAAACTTAGGGGTATTACCAGTGAAGAAATCAAGCCACAAGAGCCAAGATTCAAGAAACAGGAAGCAAGAGCCAAGGAGCAAGGGCCAAGGAACAAGAAGCAAGACACAAGGAGAAAGCCTAAGGATACCACTGATGTTAATCCCGATGTACCCGGCAAGAAAAAAAGGTTTGACAAAAGAACCTTAAAACCGCAAACAGAAAGAACAACCACAGACTTCAAGCCACAAACTACAAATGCCACTCCCACTGAGTTAATGCCATTGAACAAGTTCATCGCGCACGCAGGTGTTTGCGGAAGACGTGAAGCGGCCGAACTGGTGAAAGAAGGGAAAGTGACCGTTAACGGTGATAAGATATTTGAACCGGGATATAAAGTAGCGGGTCATGATAAAGTGATCGTAAAAGGCAAACAGGTTTTCCTGCAAAAAAATTCAGTGTATATTTTATTGAATAAGCCAAAGGATTTTCTTACTACTTCCAATGATCCGCAGGGAAGAAAGACAGTATTGGATCTGGTTAAACATGCTACCCAGGAAAGGGTATATCCTGTTGGGCGATTAGACAGAAACACCACCGGTGTTTTGTTACTGACCAATGATGGTGAACTGGCACAAAAACTTACACACCCTTCCTTTGAAATCAAAAAGATCTATGAAGTAACCCTCGACAAAGCTGTTTCGAAAAAAGATCTGGATGCGATCATGACAGGTATTACGCTGGAAGATGGCATGGTTCAGGCCGATGCAGTGGGTTATGCCGATCCTAAAGACAAGACCGTTGTGGGTATAGAAATACATAGTGGCCGTAACAGGATCGTGCGCAGAATTTTTGAGCACCTGGGTTATGATGTAAAATCACTGGATCGAGTAATGTTTGCCAATCTTACCAAGAAAAATGTAGAGAGAGGTAAATGGCGTTTACTGCAGGAAAAAGAAGTTCGCTTATTGAAGTTCATGAATAAATCTTTCCTGAGAAAAAATAAGGACACCAAGGATAACACGATCACTTCGAGAAGAAATCCGGCCGTTGATGGCAAAGAGGATTTTTCTGACTAATCCATTCGGCACTTGACCAACAGAATTTCAGTATGCATTTAGATATCATTTTTGAGAACGATAGTTTTATTGCTGTAAATAAGCCTTCCGGTTTATTGAGTATACCCGACAGGCTGGGACAGGAAGAATCTTTAAAGGATATTCTGAAACAGAAAAGAGGCGAGATCTATACCGTACACCGTTTAGACAGAGATACCAGCGGTGTGATCGTATTTGCCAAAACAGAAGATGCCCACAAACAGCTCTCGCAGTTATTTGAGGGACGTGAGATGGAAAAATATTACCAGGGCCTGGTTTATGGACAGATGGTAAATCCTTCAGGTAATATTGACGCCCCTATCATGGAGCATCCCGGTAAAACAACCCGGATGATGACACATGCCAAAGGAAAAGTATCCTCCACAGATTATGAAGTACTGGAATCATTCCGCTTATATTCCTGGGTAGAGTTCCGGATCCATACGGGCCGTACACACCAGATCCGTGTGCACATGCAGCATATTGGCCATTCGATCGTATGTGATGAAATTTATGGCGATCCCAAGCCAATGTTATTATCGGCTTTGAAGAAAAATTTCAAACTATCCAAAGCTGCTGAAGAAGAGAAGCCCATACTTGCCAGGCTGGCTTTACACTCACACCGATTAAAATTCACTTTGAACGGCGAAACTTTTGAACTGGAAGCGCCTTTGCCAAAAGATCTGAGAGCCGTATTACAGCAATTGAGAAAACTGAAAAAATAAAGAAAGAGCGGATCAATACTTTTCGGTCCACTTGAAATGTTCGGTATAAATAGCCGATTTGTTTTTTCGTATATAATCCAGATAGGCCTTTGCAACCAGTGAAAATTTTTTCTTTTTCAACCAAATCAGCATCCAGTTGGAATGGATCGGAAATCCTTTTACAGGGATAATTTGCAATTCTTTTTCTTTCAATTCTGATTTCATGCTTAATAAGGAAAGCACAGAGCAACCTAATCCGGCCATCACTGCCTGTTTTACAGCTTCACTGGAGGTAAGCTCCAGTTTTACTTTTGGTACTACATGAACATTTTTAAAATACTGCTGCATTTTATAACGGGTACCCGAACCCTCCTCTCTAAATATCAAAGGGATCTTATCAAATACAGATTTGGTAAAAGGCTTTTTTGAATGAAATCCTGCATCAGGTGAAGCAGCCAGAAATAGTTTATTAGGCATCAGTATTTCATGTTCAACAGACAGGTTCTCTGGTAAAACAGATACGAGGGAAAAATCCACTTCATTATTCTCCAGGCTTTCGATCACTTTTGTACGGTTGGTAACATCCATCCGGATATCAACTTCGGGATTGTCTTTGATAAAATGTTTGAGGTAATACGGCATTACATATTTTCCGGTTGATACCACTGATATTTTTAAACGCCCGGATAATATACCCCGGAAATTTTGTGTCCGGTATGTGATGCCTGAAACATCTTCCAGTATTTTATCCGCGATCTGATACAGTTCTCTGCCAAAATCGGTCACGTATAACTTTCTTCCGATCACTTCTGTAAGCGGAACATCAAACTGATCCTGCAGATTTTTTAACTGTATGGACACAGCAGGCTGGGTCATATTCAATTCTTCAGATGCCTTGGTGATACTTTCCTTTTCAACTACTACCGTAAAGATTTTCAATTGGTGCAAAGTAAAATTCATAAATATTTTTTATGGATTATATAATAAATATAAATAAAAATATATTAATGATTGCCCTCATTTTTGCCATGAAAATAAAAAACCATGAAAAAAATCACAGTAGCCAAAGGAGATGGCATCGGCCCAGAAATAATGGATGCCACTTTACAGATCTTACAGGCAGCCGGTGCTCAACTGGATATTGAAGAAATTGAGATCGGCGAAAAAGTGTATCTGAAGGGAAATAGTGCCGGCATTGAACCCGAAGCGTGGGAGTCTTTACGCCGTACAAAAGTATTTCTTAAAGCCCCCATCACAACTCCACAGGGAGGAGGCTTTAAAAGTCTGAATGTAACTACCCGTAAAGTGCTTGGTTTATTTGCCAATGTAAGGCCCTGTGTATCTTATCACCCATTTGTACAAACCAAACACCCTGTGATGGATGTGGTGATCATCCGGGAAAATGAAGAAGACCTGTATGCAGGTATAGAACACAGGCAGACAGACGAGGTATACCAATGCTTAAAGCTGATATCCCGCCCGGGTACAGAAAAGATCATCCGCTATGCCTTTGAATATGCCAAAGCCTACAGACGTAAAAAAGTAACCTGCTTTACCAAAGACAATATCATGAAAATGACAGATGGGCTTTTTCATAAAGTGTTTGATGAAGTGGGTGCAGAATATCCGGAGATCGAACAGGAGCACTGGATCGTAGATATCGGTGCGGCCAAACTGGCCGATACACCCGAGATGTTTGATGTGATTGTAATGCCAAACCTTTATGGAGATATCTTAAGTGATGTAGCCGCACAGATTACAGGCAGCGTAGGACTGGCAGGGAGTGCCAATATCGGCGATGGTTTTGCCATGTTTGAAGCCATCCATGGTTCTGCTCCCAGAATAGCCGGCACCAATAAAGCGAACCCTTCGGGCCTATTATTGGGTGCCATTCAGATGCTGGTTCATATTGGCCAGACAGAAGTTGCTGAAAAAATACAGAACGCCTGGCTCAAAACGCTGGAAGATGGCGTACATACCTATGATATTTATAAAGAAGGGGTTTCAAGAGAAAGTAGGGGTACGAAAGAATTTGCCGAAGCCGTCATTGAAAGGCTGGGCGAAAAACCGGCTTTATTAAAGCCTGTAAAATATGCCTCATCGATTGCCAATTTCAATATTAAAGTAACGGAACAGAAACCGGCAAAAAAAGAACTCAAAGGAGTTGATGTTTTCCTGCATGCCGCCAATATTTCTCCCAATATACTTGCCGGTATGATACAAGTAGCTTCTATGGGAGAAGAACTACAGTTACTAATGATAACCAACCGTGGCACTAAAGTATGGCCCAATGGTTTTCCGGAAACTTTCTGTACCGATCACTGGCGTTGCCGTTTTAAGAAAAATGAAGGAAAGGATACAATCCCGTATGATAAAGTCTTAACCCTTATGAACAAATTACATGAGGCAGGACACCAGATCATCAAAACCGAGAACCTCTATTATTTTGACGGAGAGCCGGGTTTTACGGCTGCTCAGGGACAATAATCACCTATAAAATTTACGAAATATGGAAATACAACTGATCAACGGCAGATTTTCTGTAGAAGAAGCAGAACAATTATTAACCGCCATTGTTAAAGTAAAAATTGCATTTCACGAGGAAAAAATAAACACAAAGGACAAAACAGAGGAGGATATCAAGCATTCAGAAAGCCGGATCCTCCACCTGGAACGTACCCTCAGGAATGCCATTGAGAAATTAAAACAGAATAACCGGAAGGAAACCAATATTCAAGCACATATTGAATTGAAATTTCCTCCACAAATAGGACAATAAACAGGCCCCATGGCAAACCGGACAAGTATACGTGATTCATTCAGAAAACTCTATTCGGTACTCATAACCGATAAGAAAGATATCTATGCGATCTATATGTTCGCGATACTGGCCGGTTTGATCCAGCTCTCTTTACCCCTGGGCATTCAAACGATCATCAACTTTGTTATGGCGGGGTCTGTTTCTACTTCTATTGTAATACTGATTACCCTTGTGGTATGTGGTACTTTCTTTAATGGGCTTTTACAGGTTAGGCAACTCGAAATAACGGAAAAGCTGAAACAAAAGATCTTTCTGCGTTATGCATTCGAATTCAGCAATATTCTGCCAAGGATTAATGTAGAAAAGATAGATGGTCATCATTTGCCTGAATTAAGTAACCGTTTTTTTGATGCCCTTACCCTGCAGAAAGGAATTGAAAAGATCCTGCTGGATCTTCCCGCTGCTGTGATTCAGATTCTGTTTGGATTACTGCTCTTATCTTTCTATCACCCTATATTCATCGCATTCGGTATTTTATTGTTGCTGATCGTTGTATTGATACTACGCCTCACATCGCCGAAAGGATTAAACCTTGCTATGGAAGCCAGCAGTTATAAATACAGCGTAGCTGCCTGGCTGCAGGAAACTGCCCGTTTGGTGAAGACCTTTAAATATGCAAAGGACAGCATGCTGCATATTCAAAAAACAGATGAGGGTGTGAGCGGTTACCTGGATGCAAGAACTGCCTATTTTAAGATCCTGCTTGTTCAGTTCTGGAGCCTGATCAGTTTCAAGATCATCATAACGGCTGCCATGCTCATCCTGGGAAGTTTTCTTTTGGTTAACCAACAGATCAACGTGGGTCAGTTCATTGCTGCCGATATTGTGATCATTGCCATTATCAGCTCAGTGGAAAAACTCATTGTTAGTCTTGATAAAGTTTATGACACACTGGTATCAGTTGAGAAACTTGGTATGATCACTGAAGCCGAAACAGAAAAAAACGGCACGGTTGCCTTACCCTTAACCAATAAGGGGGTTTCGATAGAATGCCATGATCTTGATTTTTCATACCCAGACGGTAAAAATGTATTAAAACATATCCATTACTCCATTCAACCCGGCGATACCGTGCAGATCACCGGCAGATCTGGCTCGGGCAAATCAACCTTATTGCGATTATTAACCGGAACATTCAACCGTTTTTCGGGTAACCTGCTCATTGATGGAATTCCGATTGGTAATTATACCCTTGAGAGCATTCGTTCACAAACCGGCGTATTACTTAATAACCAGGATATTTTCCATGGCACGCTTATGGAAAATATCACATTGGGTAACAGAGACATAACGATCCCTGACCTTTTACTACTCGCAGAAACAACCGGATTTATCCATTTTATCCAGTCAGACAGAAAAGGATTAGATAGAATTTTAGATCCATTTGGCAATCGGTTACCAAGAGAGATCAAGCAACATATACTTTTAATGCGTGCCTTATTGGGCAGGCACCGGTTATTATTGCTCGAAGATCCTTTCAGTTGTTTTGATCTGGCTACACAGGAGATCTATCACACATTGATCAGAAATAAATCCGAAATAACCATTCTTATCGCTTCAGAAGATGCCGGTCTTTCGGCTATTTGTAACCGCGTTCTTTATCTCCACAACGGAGAACTTCAAACCGTTAAATAGTTTATGGCCAGTTATATTCATACAGATATTGAATCGGAATCAAAAAAAGAGATATTCCAATCTTTCCGGAAAGTATACCGCATCAGCAGAAAAAGCAATGTACAGAAATGGCTGTTGGGAATCATTGCTTTCCTGATATTGATCCTTTTTTTACCCTGGACACAGAATATCCGCGCCAAAGGAATGGTTACCGCCTTACGGCAGGAACAAAGGCCACAGGAAGTAAACACCATTATTGCCGGACGTATTCTCAAATGGTATGTAAAGGAAGGTGACCTGGTAAAAGAAGGGGATACCCTTCTGCAGCTGGGGGAAGTAAAAGTAGATTATTTCGATCCGCAACTGGTACAACGAACAAAAGAGCAGTTAACTGCCAAAGCGCAAAGTAAACAGAGTTATCTCGACAAAACTGTTACCGGTGATACCCAGATCCTGGCACTAACCGAAGCTCAAAAACTGAAACTGTCATTAGTTGAAAATAAAATACAGCAGCAATATTTAAAGATCATCAGTGACAGCATGGACCTGATTGCCGTCAATAATGAATTGTTGATTTATAAAAGACAGATAGATGCTGCAAAGATCATGCTCGACAGTGGTGCAATTTCACTTTCCGAATTTGAAAAACGAAAAGTGAATTTTCAAAATGGTTTGGCCAAAAGAACAGGAACGGAAAATAAATACAGGCAATCCAGACAGGAACTCACCAGCCTTCAAATTGAAAAGAGCAGTGCCGTTCAGGATTACCGTGATAAAATTGCCAAGGCAGAGGGCGAAAAACTGGGTTCTATGTCTGCTGCAGCATCTACCGAAGCAGATGTTGCCAAATTACAGAACACACTGGCCAACTATGATGCCCGGAACCAGCTTTATTATATCAGGGCTCCACAAAGTGGCCAGGTTGTGAGGGCAAGAAAAGCAGGTATCGGTGAAATGTTGAAAGAAGGTGAAATGGCTGTAGAAATTGTACCGGATAATATGCAATATGCCGTAGAAATGTTTGTTGACCCGGTTGACCTTCCACTCGTTAATAAAGGGCAGAAAGTACGTTTTGTATTTGACGGCTTTCCAGCTATCATATTCAGCGGATGGCCGCAAAACAGTTATGGAACATTTGCTGGTAAAGTAGTGGCCATAGAATCTGCAGCAGGTACGAATGGGAAATTCCGCATTTTGGTAACCGAAGATCCGAATGAAAGAAAATGGCCATCTCAATTACGGTTAGGCAGCGGCGCCAACGGGATTGCCTTACTGAAAGATGTGCCTGTGTATTATGAGTTATGGAGAAATATCAATGGATTTCCTCCGGATTACTATACGGGTAAAACTGAAACAAAAAACAAAGAGGGAAAATGACGGAGCACTATCTGTTTTTGAAAAGAACGGCTTATTGGATCTTGATCATATCAGTATTTGGTATGAATAACAGCTATGCCCAAAAGAATGATAAAATAATTTTTGGTGTAAGGGATTTTATCGATCAGGTAAAACAATTTCATCCCATTGCCAAACAGGCAGGAATATTGGTGAGCATGGCGGAGGCTGAGCTGCTTTCAGCCAAAGGAAGCTTTGATCCGGTATTGGATATAGATGCTTCAAGAAAAACTTTTGACGGGAAAAATTATTACAACTATACAAACCCTGAGCTTATCATTCCTTTACCCGTAGGGGATCTGAAAACAGGTCTTGAAAATAACGGAGGTGATCTATTGTCATCTGAAGCCTCAAAAGGTAAAAGCAGTTATCTGGGAATTGAATTACCACTTGCAAGAGGATTGGTTACAGATAAACGCCGAACCTTCTTACGGCAGGCAAGGATCTACAAAGAGCAGAGTGAACAGGAACGTTTGCAGATGCTGAATACGCTTTTGTTTGAAGCCTATACCAGTTATTGGCAATGGGCCGGCAATTATGAACTCTTGAGAATTTATGCGGGATTTGTGGAAGTGGCAGAAAAAAGATTACGGCTGGTAAGGGTTTCCTTTCAAAATGGCGACCGATCAGTAATGGATACCGTTGAAGCGTTTACTCAATTACAGAATTATCAGCAAAGCTTTACTGAGGCCCAGATAAAATTAACGAATGCCTATTGGGAACTATCCAATTTCCTGTGGCAGGAGGGAAATATTCCCCGCCAACTTTCTGAAGAATACAGACCAGACACCTTGAATACCATATCCTTAACAGAACGGCTTTCTCATGAAGAGCTCATAGAACGGTCATCTGAAAACAATCCATTATTGCTAACCTATTCCTACAAATTGAAAGCCCTTGAATTAGATAAAAGATTAAAGTCGCAAAACCTGTTACCCTATTTCTCTGTAAAAACAAATCTGCTGTATAAAGAATATGATCTGCTGAAAAGTATTGATCCTGTTTATATAGAGAATAATTATAAATGGGGACTGGCCCTGAAACTTCCTTTATTTCTGAGGCAGGAAAGAGGGCTTTACCAAAAAGCTAAACTGAAATTAAAAGAGACCGAGTTGGCAATGATGTTGAAAAGGCAGGAAACGAATAATAAAATAACGGCATACAGTAATGAATGCAGGCAATTGGCCAACCAGCTTATCACCACCCGCAACCTATACCAGAATTATGCAATACTTCTACGGAACGAAGAATTGAAATTTTCACAAGGAGAAAGTTCATTATTCCTGGTAAACAGCCGGGAAATAAAGCTGGCAGAGTCTTTGCAGAAACAGGTAGAACTGACCATCAAGTATCAGAAAGCCAGATATGCTTCAGAATGGGCAGCGGGCCAATTGAAATAAATGCAGTTTACTACTGTCACTTACTCATTTTTATACACCACCCCGTTCTTCATCACAAATTTCACCTTGCCCATACTGTTCACATCTTTGGTAGGATCGCCATCAACGGCAACAATATCTGCTAATTTATCTTTTGCAATCATTCCTAATCGGTCATCACCCAACAGATCCGAAGCACTTAATGTAGCGGCGCGGATGGCTTCCAGTATAGGCATTCCGGCTTCTGTCATGTAAACAAATTCCATCCAGTTCTTACCATGTGCATACACACCGGCATCTGTACCAAAAGCAATTTTCACACCGGCTTTATAGGCTTTAGCGAAAGTGGCTTGTATAAAATTGCCAACTACCAAGGCTTTCGCCCGAACGATCTCCGGATAATAGCCGGGTTTCTTGGCAGAGTCTGCAGAAGATTTTCCTGCAATGATGGTGGGTACCAGATAAGTACCTCTTTCTTTCATCAGTTCCATCACTTCCTCACTCATATACGTTCCGTGTTCAATTGAACTCACGCCACCCAATACAGCGCGTTTCATTCCTTCAGCGCCATGTGCATGGGCAGCCACTTTAAACCCATAATCTTTAGCAGTAGCTACGATGGCTTTTACTTCGGCCTCCGTAAACTGTGCGCCACTGCCATCTTTGGCCATACTTAAAACTCCACCGGTTGCCGTTATTTTGATCAGGTCAGAACCTTCTTTGTAACGCTGGCGAACGGCTTTGGCACAATCATCCACCCCATTCACCACACCTTCTCTTGGTCCGGGATCGCCCATCAGGTCTTTGCGGTAATTGTTAGTAGGATCGGCATGGCCACCCGTGGTGGCAATGGATTTCCCGGCTGTATAAATACGAGGCCCTTTTACCCAATCTTTGTTAATGGCATTGCGTAAGGAAATATTCGCACCAGTACCACCCAGGTCACGTACCGTTGTAAAACCCGCCATCAATGTACGTTCTGCAAAAACGATGGATTGAAATGCATAGTCGGATGGATTCCAGGTAAATCCGTTAAGATAATTATTAGGGTTGGTCTCACTTTCCATATGTACATGCATATCTATCAGACCGGGCATTACTGTCTTATTCTTCAGATCAATGATCTTATCACCGGCAGCGGCAGCCGTGTATCCTTTCTGAACATCTGTGATCTTAGTTCCGTCGATGATCACAGACATTTCTTTTAATACCTGCAGGTTCTTTACATCAATCAACTGACCACAATGAAGAATGGTTCGCTGTGCAAACCCAACATGTAACAAAAACGCAGCCAGCAGAAAGAGAAATAGCTTTTTCATACAGTTTATTTTACGGTAAGATAATAAGAACATTCAAAACCCGTAAAATAAAAAGCCCCGATAGATATCGGGGCCGGAACAAGTACAAAAAAATAAAACGATTGCCTGCTTTGAATTATTTATTAGGCTGTGGTGTATAACGCAGATATGGTTTTACAACATTCACACCTTTAGGGAATTTTTTGATGGCATCTTCCGTGCTTACTGCCGGTACCACAATTACATCTTCTCCTTCTTTCCAGTCGGCAGGTGTAGCCACACTGTAACCAGAAGTGAGTTGTAAAGAATCAATCACACGCAATACTTCCACAAAATTGCGGCCGGTAGAAGCCGGGTAGGTGATCATCAATTTCACTTTCTTATCCGGACCGATGATGAACAAAGAACGTACGGTAAAGGTTTCAGATGCATTGGGATGGATCATACCATATGCATGCGCGATACTTTTATCTTCATCAGCAATGATGGGGAAATTAACCGTTACATGCTGTGTTTCATTGATATCTCCGATCCAGCCTTTGTGTTTTTCCAGACTATCAACACTTAATGCCAGTACTTTTACATTTCTTTTGGCAAACTCTCCCTGCAGAGCAGCGGTTTTACCTAATTCCGTGGTACAAACAGGCGTATAATCAGCCGGATGGGAGAACAATACACCCCAGCCGGTACCTAAATATTCATAAAAATCAATGTCGCCAGCAGAAGTGTGGGCTTTAAAGTTGGGAGCGATATCCCCTAAACGTAAACTCATAGATTTTGGTTTTGAGGGTCAAAAATAAGTGTTTCCTATTAAATTAGTAGACTAATTTTTTATTTTTCCGATCTCGTAATAGATAACGTTATTCATTTGATTCATGCGTCCAGAGATTGAGCCGCTTTCGTTCCTCAATAATGAATACCCAGATAATAGCCATCATACCCAGTATAGCTGCAGGTATGAGTCCTGCCAACCCATCGAAGGAAGCATCGGGCCCATTTATTTCCTCTGGCACGCTTACAAAAACATAACAACCCAGTAAAAACGTAATCAACCCAGCCAGGAGTGAAACCAAAAGGATAATCATGGTACGAATGATCTTCATTCTTTGATCTTTTTTATTGTTCTCGCCTTAGCCAATGAAGCTTTTCCATATTTATTCTTTACCTCATCAATTGCCTTGTACAGGTTATTCTTTTTTTCGGCATCTTCAAACAAGCTGGCCTGTACCGGATGATTGGTGAGTTCACTTAACCTTACACCCAGTAACCTTACCGGTTGACCCTTTCGGTAAAGTTTGTGGAACAGGTCGATGGCTACAGGAATCAGTTCATCATCACGAAGGGTATAATCAAGGGTAGTCTGTCTGGAGGTGGTCTCAAAATCGGGGTACCGGATCTTTACCGCAATACAACCTGTCAATTTCTGATCCTGACGCAATTCATACGCTATCTTTTCTGTCATTCTCACCAGCTCACTTAACAAGAATTCAGTGTCGGATTTATTCTCTTCAAATGTATTTTCGGTTGAGATCGATTTGGCTTCATGGTAGGCATGCACTTCTCCAAAATGCAGACCCTGAGATTTTTGCCAGAGATCGGCCCCTGATTTACCGAGTTTTTTTTCAAGCAGCTCTACCGGTGTTTGGCTCAGGTCACGGATCGTATGAATACCCATGGCTTTTAAGGTCTGATACAAATGTTCTCCTACACCGGAAAATTTATTAACAGCCAGGGGTGCGAGAAATTCTTTTTCCATACCCGGCTGAACAAAGAGATAGCCGTTGGGTTTTGCTTCATCCGTGGCAATTTTAGCTACCATCTTATTTGTGGCCAATCCAAAAGAGATGGGCAACTGTGTTTTCTCAATGATCTCAGTCCGCAGATCGATGGTCCACTGGTAGGGGTCAAAGAATTTATCCATCCCTGTAAGGTCTATATAGAATTCATCAATAGATGCTTTTTCAAACAAAGGGGCTTTGGCAGCAATGATATCAGTTACCCAGCGTGAATACCGACTATATTCCCCTCGTGTGCCACGAACCAGAATGGCATGGGGGCATAACTGCATTGCCTTTTTCATCGGCATCGCACTGTGTACGCCAAACTTTCTTGCTTCATAACTACAGGTGGTTACTACTCCCCTGTCTTTTGACCCTCCCACGATCACTGCTTTGCCGCGAAGGGAGGGATCGTGCAGCATCTCCACACTCACAAAGAATGAGTCGAGATCAAAATGGGCAATATAGCGTTGCGGGCCGTTCATCCGTTTGGAAAGTTAGAAAAGTTAAGCGGATTGCGGATTAGCGGATTAATAAAACGGGAGATCTATACAATAGTGTGTATCAATTCGCTAATGAAAGATATCCAACACAGTTTCGTCAATCCGTTTTGGCCGGCCTGTATGTTTATCTAGTAACACCCAAACACTTTTCGCCGTAATGATCTTTTTCTGATCGGAAATACGGATGATCTCATAATGCCTGTCCCAGGTTACGGTAGAATGTTCGCCAGTCCAGGTGCGGATTAATAATTCATCGCCCAATAAAGCGGGATTTAAATAATCGATCTCATGTCTTCTCACCACCCATATCACCCCATCATTCAATTCTTTGGGAACAAAATGCTTCCAGTGTTTATCTGCCACTTCCTGCATGAATTGTACATACACTACATTATTCACGTGATGCAATTCATCGATATGCGCTGGCACAACTTTTACAATGTATTCAAATATTTTATCTGAGATGGGCATGCAGTAGTGAGTTTATCGATAGATATCCAATAACCCATCCGGCAGGGTTACATGTACTTCCTTCTTCTTATGATCTATTCCATCAAGGGTTTCGGAATGTAGGGGTATCAGGGCTTCTTTACCATCAAGACTTATGCGCAATAAAACCTGGTGTGGTTGTTCGATCACTTCTTCTATCGGACCAAGATTGCCGTCATCCTCGCTGATCAATTGATAGCCCAATAATGAAATGGGTGAGGTCTTATCTGCTATCTTACGAAAGTCTGTATCAAGTAACCATACATTCTTAGTGGTGATCCTGTTGGCCGATTCGCGTGTTTCGATACCTTCCAGTTTCACATAGGTTTCTTCATGATCCTTTGCCTTGGAGCTTTCAACAAAATAAGGCAGGTAGGAACCTTTGTTCATTTCTATAAAAACGGCTTCTATTCCTTGCAGCATGGTTTTCTTACCCAATGCATGTTTGAGGATCAGTTCTCCTTTTAAACCAAAGGAAGCTACCATGCGGCCTATGTGTATGTATTCGTTCATTGGGTGCAAATTACAAGTTAGTGTGCTTTAATTGCGCCTTTGCGCCTTTGCGAGAATTATTTTGTACGTAGAGGCGCAAAGACGCAGTTTTTTTTCCCTGTTCGTGAGTTAATAAAAAATCCCGAAACTTTCATTTCGGGATTTGTAATCAGAATATTGTCAGCCGTTCTACTAAGCTTCAGCAGGTTCTGCTGCTGCATCAGATGCACTTTCCGGAGCAACTTCTTCCTGCTTAGGTTCCACTTTTTTAACAACGGGAACATAGGCTTTCTTAGCTCTTTGTGTGTTTCTGTGCTCACTTGAACGACGGGTAATGTTAGCTTCGTGCTCTTCATGCCATGCCTGAAATTTGGTCATAGCTGCGGCCTGGTCAAACAATCCCAGATTGACACCTCTTAACAGGTGTTTCAGGTACAATACTCCCTTGAAAGAGAGAATTCGGCGTACAGTATCGGTGGGTTGAGCACCTTTGTTCAGCCACTCCAGTGCCTTTTGACGGTCTAACTGGATAGTTGCTGGTACTGTAAGCGGGTTGTAAGTTCCAACCTTCTGGATGAACTTACCATCTCTTGGCGCACGTGCATCGGCCACTACTATAAAGTAGAAAGGACGTTTTTTGCTTCCGTGGCGCTGTAAACGCATTTTTACTGCCATGTTAAATAGAAATTTAACGTTAGGAATTTGGTTTATCCCACTAAGAATAGCGGGAGGGCAAAACTAATGGGAAAAATGAGTTTTTCCAAGTTTGTATGTAAAGGAATTGTTAGAAATGCTGTTTTACAGGGGTTTAGACCGCTATTTAGCACCTGTCGCGTCGCACACATGTGCTTTTGGAGGGCTTTTCAGCAGAAAAGCATTGGCGGATTGCGGATTAACGGATTAGCGAATTATTTAATCCCTTAATTTATTACTTGGGGTCATCCTATCGGTTATTCAGCTTTTTTACGAGATATCTTGCCCGATTTCTCACAAAATTCGCCCTTTCGCCGAATGTCATTATTGTAGCCAATCCTTCCAGTTCTGCCTTTACACTCGGCTGATCATAGATACTATCTATTCGATGATCATTCTTTTTTTGTTTTTCAAGCCACTGCCTTTGATCTTTTTCCAGAGCCAGTTTAGCTGCTGCATTTCCTTTTGCATACAATTTTTGGTAAGATTGAATAATCAGACTATCCATTTGCCTCCTGAAAACTGCAACACAATGAATCATTCCGATCCCTTTATCCAAACACGACTGTTCAATCTTTGCCAATGAATCAATCGTATGCATTGTTTGTGACTGCACATTTCCCACTAGGGAAATAATCAGAAATAAGAAAACAGCAACCTTTTTCATATTGAGATTTATTCAACAATCACCAATGCCTTATTCTGCCAAAAAAGATCAGCGGATTACAAATTATCGAATTCCCAAATCCGCTAATCCGTAATCCGCCAATTCGCGAATCCTTCAAAATTCCTTGTTCAATATTCAATATTCCCTACCGCTTCATCCCCGGAAATCTTCCGCCCATCGGCATATTGTTCATCATTTTCATCATCGACTTCATTTGGTCGAACTGCTTCATAAACGCATTCACTTCGGTCATATCCTTACCGCTCCCTTTGGCAATACGGGCTTTACGGGAAGGCGTTAAAGAATCAGGATTCGCTCTTTCAAAAGGTGTCATGGAGCTGATCATCGCTTCAATGCCTTTGAAAGCATCATCCTTGATCTCAATATCTTTCATGGCTTTACCTACTCCGGGTATCATGCCCATCAGGTCTTTCAGGTTACCCATTTTTTTGATCTGTTGCAGCTGGTCCATAAAATCCTGAAAATCGAATTGATTCTTACGGATCTTTTTCTCCAGTTTTCTCGCTTCCACTTCATCATACTGGGCCTGTGCTTTTTCTACCAGACTGGTTATATCTCCCATCCCCAATATCCGCTGCGCCATACGATCGGGATAGAATACATCCAGTGTATCCATCTTCTCGCCACTGCTTACAAACTTGATGGGTTTGTTTACGGTGTATTTGATGGATAAGGCCGCACCACCTCTTGTATCACCATCTAATTTGGTTAATACAACACCCGTAAAATCGAGTCTGTCGTTGAAGGCTTTTGCTGTGTTCACCGCATCCTGACCTGTCATGGAATCCACTACAAACAGGATCTCTGCAGGGTTTACCGCTGCTTTGATATTGGCCACTTCCGTCATCATCACTTCATCCACTGCCAAACGGCCCGCAGTATCGATGATGATCACATTCTTATTCTTTGATTTGGCTTCCTTTATCGCATTCTGTGCGATCTCTACTGCATTCTTGTTCTCTCTTTCACTATATACTTCCACTCCTACCTGTTCGGCCAGAACGGTCAACTGGTCGATCGCTGCCGGACGATAGATATCTGCTGCAACCAGTAAAACCGATTTACCTTTTTTGGTTTTGAGATAATTGGCAAGCTTACCTGTGAAAGTGGTTTTACCACTACCCTGTAACCCAGCAATCAAAATAATCGCAGGATTACCGCTGATATTGAACTGGGCTTCTGTTCCACCCATCAGTTCGGTTAATTCATCCTGAACGATCTTTACCATTAACTGGCCCGGACTGATGGCATTCAGTACTTTTTCGCCGGTAGCTTTCTCACGAACCTTATCGGTAAATTCTTTGGCGATCTTAAAATTTACGTCGGCATCGATCAATGCACGGCGGATATCTTTTACCGTATTGGCAATATTGAGGTCGTTAATACGCGCTTCGCCTTTAAGGTTCTTAAAGGCCGATTCGAGCTTCTCACTGAGCGAGTTAAACATAATACACGGGTTTCAGGTATACACAAATAAAAAGTGAATATAACCGAAGCTATATCCACTAAGGGATTGCAAATATAAATTCTATGGGCGAATACCCGGAAGCAAATTGCGCCTTTGCGGCTTTGCGTGGTAAAAAAATTCACGCAGAGGCGCAAAGGCGCAGTAAAAAACGATTATCCCAGGTAAAACTTGAGGTGTTTGCTTCTGTTGGTACTTCTGAGCTTTGTGATAGCTTTATCCTTGATCTGCCGCACCCTTTCGCGGGTAAGATGGAATCTTTCGCCAATATCTTCCAGGCTGAGGGGATGGTCTACTCCTATTCCAAAGAAATAGCAAACCACATCTTTCTGACGCTCGGTAAGTGTGCGGAGGCTGCGTTCTATCTCCATGCGGAGTGATTCGTGATGTACGAGTTTTTCATCGGTACTTTCGGCATTGGGATTTTCCATAAGGTCCATCAGTGTGCCGTCTTCCCCTTCTGAGAGTGGTGTATCCATACTTACATGGCGGAAACCAACACTCATGGTGGCCGTTACTTCTTCAATACTGATATCCAGCACATCGGCCAGCTCTTCGGGTGTGGGTTCGCGCTCAAACTCCTGCTCCAGTTGCTGATAGGCTTTGCTGATGCGGTTGGTAAGCCCTACTTTATTTAAGGGTAAGCGTACAATTCTGCTTTGCTCGGCCAATGATTGCAGTATGCTCTGGCGGATCCACCAAACGGCATAAGAGATAAATTTAAACCCCCTTGTTTCATCAAATCGAAGGGCGGCTTTGATCAGTCCTAAATTTCCTTCATTGATCAGGTCGGGCAGGGTAAGGCCTTGATTTTGGTATTGTTTGGCAACAGATACCACAAATCGAAGATTGGATTTCACCAAACGATCTAAAGATGTCTGGTCGCCCTGACGAATGCGCATCGCCAATGCCACTTCTTCTTCGGGACTGATCAGGTCCACTTTACCGATTTCCTGCAAATATTTTTCAAGGCTTTGTGATTCACGGTTAGTGATCGACTTAGTTATTTTGAGCTGACGCATACTCATAATAAAGCAGGTTTTGGTTGTATGTTAGTATTGGTATGAAACCTTGTTAGTGTGGTGGGGGAACCAAATCGGGCGTCACTGCTCTGTTGTTAAGCAATTTAACATTTTTTCAAAACTTATCAAAAAAAATATTTTTCGCAAATTGTTGAAAAACAATGCCTTACGACATGACTGCTAATTGAAATCTGCTTAAAGGCTTTGAATCAGGCCCCTTACCTAAAAAAACATTTGGAAGCGAGGGATTATTTAATATTATTGCACACCTACGATAGATTGTAGGTTAAAGAGATTGTAATGAGTAAGAAGCAACTATTTACGTTGGAATTTCCGGTTCGCTGTTCGCCAGGTATTTTATTCGAGTTCTTAGCCACTCCCGCAGGTTTACAGGAATGGTTTGCTGATAAAGTGGATGAATGGGAAAATGTGTACAGTTTTTCATGGGGTGGTGGTACTCCCGATAAAGCAGAAGTATTAGACAAGGAAGAAGATAAATTTATCCGCTACCATTGGCTACATACTGAGAAAAACGAATATTTCGAGTTCAGGATAGAGAAAACCGAGATCTCCAACCAGACCATTCTGGTGATCAAGGATTTTGCAGAAAAAAATGAAGTGAAAGATCAGAGCCAGCTTTGGCAATACCAGATCAAAGATCTTTTTCACAGATTGGGCAGTGCATAGAACTAGCCTGCTGTGAGCATTTTCAGAATCTCCGAATAATTTTCTTCAAAGAATTCATTCAGGTTATCCCATTCCTGTAAGGAAATCTTTTTGCCCAGTTTGATAAAAGGCAGGCTACCAAAGGATCGATTACCCCATTCGTTCATGGGCTGATAATTATCTTCTCTGAAATGATGTTGCCAGGGATCATCATTTATACAGATGAACCAGTTATGGCGATCATTTGAGCCGATCCTGTTTTCAGAAAAATACGCTTGTATGGATGATTCATATTTTTCGCGGTAACTGCCAGATAATAAGAGACTGATACTGCAAAAATTTCCCCACCAGAAAAAACTTCGGATAGCCATTACATTTTCGCCGTTAAAACAACGGGGATGATCAAGCATTACCCAGGGCAGGTTTTCATATTGTTCGCCTTTGGCTATTTTGGGAGAACGGAAACCGGCATTGTCTTGCCCAAAAAGATCAGCCGCCGAAAGCAACGCTCCGTATGACCCACTCAGCCCACCAAAAAGCCCGTATACTTTTTCAATGATGGCATTCTTTGTTAAAATCCATCCCGGATCATTCACCAATTCGAGTTCCTTTGGAGAAAGTATTAGTTTTGCAGGGCTCATCCAACAATATTAAGAAAGGATACCTTGATAAAAAAACTCGACATACTCATCATCCGTTCGTTTATCGGGCCTTTTATCGCGGCATTTATCATTTCACTTTTTGTGCTGGTGATGCAGTTCTTCTGGTTATATATAGATGACCTTGTTGGTAAAGGGCTGGATCTGTTCACCATCTTAAAGCTGATTGGTCTGGTATCCTTATCATGGGTGCCCATTGCCTTGCCACTGGCATTGCTGTTCTCTTCTATTATGACCTTTGGTAATCTGGGTGAGAGTTTTGAACTGGTTGCCATCAAAGCAGCCGGTATTCCGCTATTACGTTTTATGCGTCCGCTTACGATTGTTACCCTTTTTTTAAGCGGGCTGGCTTTTCTGTTTGCCAATAATATTATTCCGGTAACCCAGAAAAAACTTTCCGCTTTAAAGTATGATATCATTGTGGCTAAACCGGCTTTCGATATCAAGGAAGGCATCTTTTATGATAAGATAGGTGGCTATGTGATCAAACTGGGTAAGAAAGAAAAGAACGACAGCATCATTCATAATGTGGTGATATTTGAAAAAGGCAATCTGCTGCAGGATAATATGATGATTGCCGAACAGGGTGTGATGCGGTTGACCAAGGATAAAAAATTTCTGGAGTTTACCTTACAGAATGGCTGGCGCTATGAAGAAAAAGGCGGCCGAGGCACCACAAACACACAGTTTACCCGAATGGGTTTTAAGGAATATAAAAAAGTGTTTGACCTGAAAAGCTTTCAACTGAAAGAATCCGGCGACAGTGCATTTTATGATCCTAAAATGCTGAGTATACGCCAGCTGAATGAGACCATTGATTCGCTCCATAATATTGACACCTTTTATCTGCGTAAATCACAGAGAGAGATCGCACCATATGTACGTTTTTCAAGATATCTGGATACGGGTTGGGCAAGTATTGATACAATTTGTGATTTTAAACGGGTTGCCCGTTTCGACAAGCTGATACCCGATAGTGCCAGACAGGCCATAACGGATGCGGCTATTGGCCAAATCAACAGTATCAAAGGGAATATTAAAGTGCTGGCAACGGATTATGAAGAAAGAGCCAAGTCGCTCAGGTTTCATGAGATTGAATGGCACAGGAAATTTACTTTATCAGCGGCCTGCCTTGTCTTGTTCCTGATTGGGGCTCCTTTGGGATCAATCATCCGCAAGGGTGGGCTGGGAACACCTTTGGTATTCGCCATTATCTTTTTTGTGATCTTTCACCTCTTTAACACATTTGGCGAAAAATTTGTGAAATCAAATTCAGTCACCCCTTTTGAAGGTATGTGGCTTTCTACTTTTATTCTGTTACCGATAAGTGCTTTCCTAATATATAAGGCCATGCGCGATTCGCAGTTATTTAACCAGGAGTTCTATTACAGATCTTTCAAACAGATGCGGAACTTTTTGGCTAATTTTAAGTTCACTAACAAATCATCCTAAACCCTTTATTGTATGTCAAACCATAACCCAGGCCGCCGCAGGTTTATTAAAACTACCGGCACAGGTGTTGCCGCAGGTATTGCATTAACCGTTCTTCCCTCATGGGCAGAAGCAGGTTCTAACTATGCAGGCAATCCTTTCAGCCAACAACCTTTACCGTATGATTATAAAGGCTTGGAACCTGTGATTGATGCAATGACGATGGAGATCCATTACAGTAAACATGCAGCTACCTATGCAAAGAATCTTTCTGATGCCTGCACTGCAGAAAAAGTAGATATCAATAGCGCTAAGCTGGAAGATGTATTGCATAATATCTCTAAATACTCTCCCAAGATGCGCAACAATGGTGGCGGACATTATAACCACGAACTGTTCTGGCAATGTATGAAGCCAGGAACAGCCACCAAACCGGAAGGAAAATTAGCAGCCGCTATTGATCTGTCGTTTGGTTCATTTGATGCATTTAAAACACAGTTTACCGATGCAGGCAAGAACCGTTTCGGCAGCGGATGGGCATGGCTGGTTTTAAATGGAGATAAAAAACTGATCGTAGGCTCTACCGCCAACCAGGATAATCCTTTGATGGATATCAGTGATCTTAAAGGAACTCCTTTATTAGGCCTGGATGTTTGGGAACATGCTTATTATTTAAAATACCAGAACAAAAGGCCAGACTATATTGCCAACTGGTGGAATGTGGTGAACTGGGAGTTTGTGCAAAAGCGTTTTGAACAAGGGTAAGAAAACAGTCTATCGTTAAAAGTGAAAAGTTAATAGTAGAACTGCTATTAATTTTTCACTTTTACTTTTTAACTTCTATCAAACGAAATTATGAAGACAGTAACCAAATGGGTAGACGCTTTGGCATTTGATGCAACCGCGGATACAGGACAGACCGTAAGAATTGATACAACAGTAGAAGGGGGTGGATTGGGTAGCGGGATGAATCCCAAGAAAATGTTATTGGGTGCATTGAACGGATGCAGTGGGATGGATGTGGTAGATATGTTGAAGAAAATGAGGGTTCCTTTCACAAAATTTGAAATAACGGCAGAAGCAGAACAGACAGAGGATCATCCGAAAGTTTTTACGTACATCAATATGGTGTATCAGATAGATGCCAAACCTGAGGACCTCGATAAAGTAAAAAGGGCAGTTGAGATGTCGCAGGAAAAATATTGTGGTATTTCGGCCATGCTGGCAAAGCATTGTGCTATCAATTACACAATTGAATTAATTTAATCCGGCCTAACAGCTTAGAGCGATCGGCTAACTGCCGATTTGCTATCTTTGCGCAAATCTTATCTTCTGCAATCCTCCAAACAAAATTTCCGCGTTCAACTCTGGATCACTTCGTTAAGTGTGGTATTGTTTCTTACCAAGATCGTAGCTTACCAGTTTACGCATTCTCTGGCAATCCTATCGGATGCATTGGAAAGTATTGTGAATGTGCTGGCCGGTTTTATCGGTTTGTATAGTTTATATGTAGCTGCCAAACCCCGAGATCTGGATCATCCTTACGGTCATGGAAAAGCTGAATTTGTATCTGCTGCCATTGAAGGCGGCTTGATCGTGGCAGCCGGCATCATGATCGTTTATGAAACGGTTTTGAATTTTCTGCAGGAAAGCCCGATACAAAAATTAGATACCGGTTTAATTCTCATAGGCATCACTGCTGTGGTCAATTATATTGCAGGCACAATCTGTATAAGGATCGGCAAAAGAAATACCTCGCTGGCTTTGCAGGCAAGCGGTAAACATTTACAGATAGATACCTATTCAACTGTAGGGATCATTGCCGGCTTATTGGTTATATTTTTTACAAAGTTATATTGGTTAGATAAAATTATTGCCCTTGGCATGAGCATCCTGATCATGTATAACGGATATAAAATTGTACGTACTTCTCTGGCCGGCATCATGGATGAAGCGGATATTCAGCTGCTTAACCAGTTTGTAAAAGTGTTGAACGATAACCGCAAAGAAAACTGGATCGACCTGCACAACCTACGGGTGATCAAATATGGCAGTTTGTTACATGTGGATTGCCATTTTACCGTTCCCTGGTACCTGAATGTACATGAGGCCCACCGGGAAATTGATGCATTGGCCGCATTGATCAAGCAGCAATTTGGCGATGCCATTGAACTTTTTGTACATACCGATGGATGCCTTCCCTTCAGCTGCACTATCTGTACCAAAACAGATTGTGAGGTTCGCCAGCAGCCCATGAAAGGACGGCTGGATTGGACTTTGAAGAATATTATTTCAAATGAGAAGCATAGGTTGTGAATGGGCAATGGTGAATTGTGAATGAATCCATATTGACCATTCACAATTCACCATTCACAAAATCACTCACGATTGACGTCTCACGGCTCACGAATGCCATTTCATACGTAATTTCGCAGTACAGATACCTAACCATCACCCTCCTAAAATCAAAGATCATGCAGGTTTGGAAAGATTACCAGGACAAACACAAGGACCGTTTCCTGAACGAATTATTGGAACTCTTACGTATACCCAGTATCAGTGCAAGAACTGAGAACAAAGACGATATGACACGTTGTGCCGAAGCAGTAAAGCAGCGATTACTGGAAGCGGGGGCAGATACGGTAACCATTTATCCAACAGCGGGTCATCCGGTTGTTTATGGCGAAAAGATCATTGATCCTTCAAAACCCACGATATTGGTTTATGGACACTACGATGTGCAACCTGCCGATCCCCTGGAACTCTGGAAAAGCGGCCCTTTTGAACCGGTGATCATTGACGGTAAAATATTCGCCCGTGGATCATGTGATGATAAAGGCCAATTCTATATGCATGTAAAAGCATTGGAGATCATGGTTGCCACCAATACTTTACCAGCAAATGTAAAGTTTGTGATCGAAGGTGAAGAAGAAGTGGGTAGCCCCAATCTGGCAACTTTTGTAAAAGCCAATAAAGCCTTATTAAAAGCAGATGTAATATTGATCAGTGATACGGCTATGATCAGCATGGATACGCCATCGATCGATATCGGTGTTCGTGGTCTGAGTTATATTGAAATAGAAGTAACCGGCCCTAACCGCGACCTCCACAGTGGTGTGTATGGTGGTGCGGTGGCCAACCCGGTTACCATGCTGGCCAAGATGATCGCGGGTTGTCATGATGAGAATAACCATATCACGATCCCCGGATTTTATGATGATGTGGTAGACTCAACACCCGAAGAAAGAGCAAAAATGGCGCAAGCTCCTTTTAGTGAAGAAGAATACAAGAAGGATCTCGGCGTTAGCAGTCTTTGGGGAGAGAAAGGATATACCACTAATGAAAGAACCGGTATCCGTCCAACACTGGAAGTAAACGGGATCTGGGGTGGTTATACCGGTGAAGGTGCAAAAACGGTTTTGCCATCCAAAGCCTTTGCAAAGATCTCCTGCAGATTGGTTCCCAATCAATCCTCAGTTAAGATCACAGAAAAAATATTGAATTACTTCAAGAGCATTGCTCCTGCAGGTGTAACAGTGAAAGCCGAAGAGCATCATGGTGGTGAACCTTATATGACACCTATTGATTCGGATGCGTATAAAGCAGCAGCCAAAGCCATTCATGCCACTTTTGGAAAAGAGCCGATTCCTGTGCGCGGTGGTGGAAGTATTCCGATCTGTTCTTTATTTGAAAAAGAACTGGGATTGAAAATTGTATTCATGGGTTTTGGATTAGATAGCGATAACCTGCACAGTCCGAATGAGAAATATGATCTGGTCAATTTTTATAAGGGAATTGAAACGATCCCGTATTTTCATAAGTTTTATACTGAGATGAAATAATTTTTCACCACAGGTGAACACATATTTTTTCTAAGAAAATCTGTGTTCATCAGTGGTGCTGTTTATTACCATGGCAGAAGAAAAAGAAAAACTCCGCATTGATAAATATCTCTGGGCTATCCGTTTATATAAAACGAGGAGCCAGGCAGGAGATGCATGCGATAAAGGGAAGGTGAAATGCAAGGGGGTTAATGTAAAAGCTTCCCGTGTAGTGGCTATTGGTGATGAATATGAGGCAAAGACCGAGGCACGCAAATGGGTGGTGAAAGTAACCGGACTCTTGCACAAACGCGTTCAATATTCTGAAGCCATCCTGTTTTATGAAGACATAACGCCGCCGGAAGAATTAGACAGTATAAAATTTGATGCCGCCAGTTTCCAGACAGGTAAACGTATGAGCAAGATCGGCCGCCCTACCAAAAGGGAACGCCGCGATCTGGGTGGTTTTATGGAACAATAATTTTCTTTTGATGAAAAAAATACTCCTTTTCCTGCTTCCTGTTATTTGGGTAACCCTGCTTTGCGCTCAGGAGAATAATACGCCTGCCATTTTCCCCGGAGGTGATACAGCGTGGGGGCATTATCTGGATACAGCATTTCATAAGGAATTTATGGCCAGCCAGATGACCAAGAAAGACTTTGATCGGTTTGGAAAAACACAGAGCCTGCTCTACACCTTCAGTATTATGCCGGATGGCAGCATTGGTTTGATCAATATACAGGGACAGGCGAGCCAGGCAGTACGAAATGAGATTTACCGGGTACTAAGAGAAAGCCCCCGCTGGACGCCGGCCACACTCAATGGCAAACCTTCTATCTACCGCAAGAAGCAAACTTCCAGTTTTACATTCGACTAAACTTGCCTGTTCAGGTATTCTGTATGTTTGCAGTATGAACATAGACATCATTACCGTTGTTCCTGAATTATTGGATAGCCCATTCAACCATAGCATCATGAAACGAGCAAAGGATAAGGGGTTGCTTTCTATGCATACCCATAATCTACGTAAATGGGCCATCAACAAACATATGCAGGTTGATGACTACCAATTTGGTGGTGGCGCAGGTATGGTAATGATGCCCGAACCACTGGCCAATGCCATTGATGAATTGCAGAAGGATAAAAAATACGACGAGATCATTTTCATGACACCCGATGGAGAGCTCTTTAACCAGAAAGCTGCTAATCAATTATCACTCAAAGAAAATATACTGATCATCTGCGGGCATTATAAGGGTATTGATGACCGTATCCGTCAGAAATATGTGACCAAAGAAATTTCCATTGGTGATTATGTATTAAGCGGAGGAGAACTTGCGGCAGCCGTTGTGGTAGATGCGATAGGAAGATTATTACCCGGTGTATTGAATGATGAAACCTCTGCCTTATTCGATTCTTTCCAGGATAATTTGTTAGCACCTCCGGTTTATACAAGACCGGCAGATTTTAGAGGTGATAAAGTACCTGATGTTTTATTACAGGGCGACCCAAAAAAAGTAGAAGAATGGCGGCATGAGCAATCGATACAAAGAACGAAAGAGCGCCGTCCGGATATGTTTGAGGAGGATTAACGGATTAGCGGATTGCGAATTAGCGAATTAGCGAATTAAAAAAGCATGGGATTTTCGGGTTTATCAAAATAAAAACGGATCGCGAATCAGCGGGAATTAAATCCGCCAATCCGCAATCCGCTAATCCGATAATCCTTAGTTCTTTACACTGATCAACGGCAGCTGTTTATCGTTGATCATCTTATTCAATGCTTTCAGATCTGCATCCATGATCTTTTTGAGTTTGGCAAGTTGTACATCAGCTTGTCCACCAAGATCAGCAAATACTTCTCTCGATTGTTTGCTGGGCGGATTCTGGCCACTGGCAGCAACACCATATAAGCCGGAAAGTTTATCATTTAAACGGATCGGAAAATTCAATACATCCTGTCCACTTTTTGATTTAGTCTGATATAGTGCTTCTTCCACAGCGGTCATTTGTTTGTTTACACTGTCGGCCATTTTCTTGATCTCCTTTGTGCCTTCAGTATCCATCCTGGCAGTAAAATCATTGATCTGCGTTCTTAACATACGGATATTTTTGATAGCCCGTTGTACCTCATTGAATTTATCGCGTACCTGTAACAGGAAACTTACCTGTGCATCATAATCTGCTTCTGTCATCTTATAATTTGGATCAGCTTTGATCACAAAGGGAACATCTACTGAATCTTTTCCATAACGGAAACGCGCACTGTATTTACCGGGTGCCGCTTTGGGAGAACCGGCTCCACCTGTCCATAAGATCAATCCTTCTACTCTTTCTGCAGGTGGATAATTCATATCCCATACGAACTGATTCATACCATCATTGAAATCAATTTTATCGGCAGGTTCTTTGGCATTCTTACTAAAGGTTTTGATTGGCTTATTCTGTTTATCAAACACAGTAATAGAAACTTTTGCAGAATCACCCGCTCCTTTCAGAAAGTAATTGAACACAGCACCATTGGCCGGGTTCTCACCCACATTCTGCAGGGCACCGCCACCGCCACGACGGCCACCACCACGGCCGCCACCACCTTCTGTTCTATAAGCATCATTCACAGAGAATACAAAGAGTTTTTTGTCGAGATTACTAACATCTTTCTGTTGTATCACACTCAGATCATCGATCACCCAAAAAGCACGTCCCTGTGTGGCAACAATCAGATCATTTTCTTTAATGGTCAGATCGGTAATAGGAACTATCGGCAAATTCAATTGGAATTTTTTCCAGTTGGCGCCATCATCATAGCTGATATACATCCCATATTCTGTACCGGCATACAACAAACCCGGCCGTTTATGATCGGCACGGATCACACGGGTAAAATGCATATTGTCGATCCCATTGGTGATACGCTTCCAGGTTTTTCCATAATCTTCTGTTTTGAACAGATAGGGTGCAAAATCATCCAGCTTATATTTTGTTCCCGCAAAATAAGCGGTTCCTTTTTTGAATGGATCTGTTTCAATAGCATTCCACATCATCCATTTACCGGCTTCTGGCGGGGTTACATTTTCCCAGGTCTTGCCACCATCTTTACTTACGTTGATCAAACCATCATCACTGCCAGTCCATAACAGATCTTTTTCCAGTGTTGATTCCGTTGCTGTGAAAATGGTACAATAATATTCAACCGATGTATTGTCTTTGGTAATCGGACCTCCACTGGATACCTGTCTTGATTTATCATTGGTGGTAAGATCGGGGCTGATGGTTTCCCAGCTTTGCCCTTCATTTTCAGTAACAAATAAATGATTACCGCCGGCATACAAACGTTTAGGGTTATGGGGCGAGAAGAAGAAAGGGAAGTTCCATTGGAAACGGTATTTCAAAACATCGGCACCTGCACCCATCGGATTATCGGGCCAAACATTGATGGCGCGGTTCTCTCCTGTTTTGTGATCGAGTCTTGAGAGATAACCACCATAGTTTCCGCCATATACCACATCCGGATTTAATGGATCGGCCACAACATACCCACTTTCGGAACCCGCAGTGATATCCCAATCTCTTTCTGTAATACCTGCTCCGGAGGTACGGCTCTTGATACGAACCGTTGTATTATCCTGTTGTGCCCCCAATATTCTGTACGGAAAAGAATTATCGGTTGTTACCCGATAGATCTGTGCAGTGGGCTGGTTACTTAAACTACTCCAGTTATTAGCTGCATCAAAACTGATCTGTGCACCACCATCATCTGCCACGATCATACGGTTTCCATCTTCGGGATCTATCCAAAGATCATGGTGATCGCCATGTGGTGTATTCACGCTTTGAAAGGTTTTGCCCCCATCGCGGCTGCGCATAAATTCAACATTAGGGCAGTAAACTAAATTCTCGTTCTTAGGATCTACAAATACTTTACTGTAGTACCAGGCACGCTGACGGATATTGTTATCACCGCTTTGTAAAGTCCAGGTTTCTCCACCATCGGCACTCATAAATAAACCGCCTGCCGCATTTTCAATAATGGTATAAATTTTATCAGTATTAGAAGGCGCAACTGCCACTCCTACAATTCCCCAGGTTCCTTTGGGTAAGCCTTTTTTAGAAGCCAGGCTAGTCCATGTTTCTCCACCATCCACACTTTTATATAATCCACTTCCCTCACCACCGCTTTCCATGCTGTAAGGTGTGCGGAGAACATGCCACATACCGGCATACATAACAGAAGGGTTGCCCGGTTCCATAACCAGGTCTGAACAGCCTGTCTGGTTATTCACATATAATGTTTTCTTCCAGGTCTTACCTCCGTCGGTAGTTTTATAAACGCCACGTTCTTCATTAGGTCCGAATAAATGTCCCATCACCGCTACCCAAACTGTATTTGGATCTTTTGGGTGAATGATGATGCGGATGATATGTCGGCCTTCTTTCAAACCGAGATTCTTCCAGCTTTTGCCGGCATCATCGCTGCGCCAGATCCCGCCGAGTCCTTCAGCCACATTGCCCCGCATACTATTCTCTCCTTCACCAACATAGAGAACCGTTTCATCGCTCGGCGCAACAGCTACGGCACCGATGGTTCCGCCAAAATATTTATCTGTGATATTTTTCCAGTTACTGCCACCATCGGTGGTTTTAAATACGCCTCCACCCGTTCCTCCAAAATAGAAAGTGGTTTTACTTTTATACGCGCCTGTTACCGCAGCACTTCTGCCTCCGCGGAATGGGCCAACCAAACGATATCGAACTTTTGCATTAAAAATGGAATCGCTGTTGTCTGCTTTTACTTCAGCAGGTGCGGCAGGTTTTGTTTTTTCTTTTTTCTGGGCAAGTGCCGGCAGCGATAAACAGGCGGCAGCCAGCAGGTAGGCTAGTTTTCTCATGTGTATAGAATTGGACAGGTAAGTTACTGTCCAATTCAGACAAAAAAAAATCAGATTAACAGGAGCTGCAGCCTGGAAATGAAATTGCCTTTATGTATTGCGAAAAGACACAATACATAAAGGCAATTCGTAGGCTATCAGAATGATATGCCGATTATTTTACATGATACCATTTCTCATCCAAACCTTCATTAATGGTAACATTATAATTGTCAACTTCTGATTCTACAGGTCCGAATGCCAGAATACTTTTTACGGGATACTGAACTCCTTTGAATTCTTTGTATTCCTTGATCTGCAGGGTAGCTTTCTGGTCTTTGCCGATACGGCTGCCATAGGCTTTCATCATCGGGCCGAAGCCGGTGAGGTTGAGTGCCATTTCGCCTGTGGCTTCTACCTGTTTTACCAGAGAAGTTTGTTGATCAATGAAATAGGTTACTACCTGTCCTGTTTTTAAGGTCATTTTGATCTTATAACAAGGTACTTTACTTACTTTTTCAGTACCTACCAATTGTGCGGTATGTCCTTTGGCTGCAAAATTCACCAGCTCTCCAAAAGCGCCGGCACAATCCAGTTCGTATTGCTGTGCAGTAATATCTTCGGGTTTCATCCGTGAAATGGTAGGTTCACCGCTGGTTTGCGGTCCACCACCAAAACCACCACCTCCTCCACCGCCTCTGTCAAATCCGCCGCCACCGCCAAAATTACGTGGGGCAGGAATGAAAGTACAGCCTGATGTATCGGTAAGCATGGTAAAACTATCACCCATACCCATGATACCACCTATCTGGCGGCGAAACAGTTTTCCTTTTTCACGAACAAGGGTGAGAGGCATTTCAATATTGTTACCCATTACCGCCAGTTTAACGGTACCGGCCACTTCCAGGTAACGAATGGCTTCCAGTTTTTCGCGGCCACCCACAGCGGCTTCATATTTGGCCAGGATCTCTTCTGCCGTCTGCGATTGGGCACTCAGGGATGTGAGCAGTAAAAACAATCCTGCGAATATTTTTTTCATATACTTACTTTCGTTTTGAATTTATCAAATTTAACGGCTTAAACTGATGCCGCAAGAGCTGAAACATTTTTTATACTTCATTTAAGATAACAGATCCCTATGCAGAAAGGTTCATTTACTATAAGCGGAAACCTCGTAGACGTTTGGAAGAAAGCCATTTATCAGGCAGAGATCCGTATTGAAAATGGTGTGATCGGCTCGATCACGAAAATCGGTGACGGGCCAAATCCAGTCGGTAAATTTATAATGCCCGGCTTTGTAGATAGTCATGTTCACATAGAAAGCAGCATGCTCATACCCAGTGAATTTGCAAGATTGGCGGTTGTACATGGTTCGGTAGGCACGGTAAGTGATCCGCATGAGATAGCGAATGTTTGTGGAATGGAAGGTGTGGAATTTATGATCGCAAATGGCAAACAGGTTCCATTCAAGTTCAATTTTGGTGCTCCCAGTTGTGTTCCTGCCACCATTTTTGAAACAGCGGGTGCAGCTTTGAACAGCGAGGATGTAAAGAAATTATTAGAGAAAGATGAGATCAAATACCTGAGTGAGATGATGAACTTCCCCGGTGTTTTATTCAAGGACCCGGAAGTGATGCAAAAGATCAGGGCCGCACATGCACTGGGTAAACCGATCGATGGTCATGCGCCGGGTTTACGTGGTGAAAAAGCCAAAGAATATATTGAAGCCGGAATTTCCACCGATCATGAATGTTTTACCGCTGAAGAAGCCGTTGATAAATTGCAGCACGGCATGAAAATTCTGATCCGCGAAGGAAGTGCGGCCAAGAATTTTGAAGCACTGATCGAACTGCTGGAAGACCATCCAAGGATGATCATGTTCTGCAGTGATGATAAACATCCCGATAGTTTAGTGGCAGGGCATCTCAATCAATTATGCGCAAGGGCCATTGCCAAAGGGCATGATATTTTTAATGTGGTGAGGGCCGCCTGTGTGAATCCTGTTTTGCATTACGACCTGAGTATCGGCATGCTCCGCAAAGGAGATCCTGCGGATTTTATTGTGGCGAATGATTTGACGAATTTTATCATTCATCAAACCTATATTGATGGAGAACTTGTGGCGGAAGATGGCAAATCATTTATCCAATCTGTAGCAACCACACCTATCAACCAATTTGATTGTGAGGAAATTTCGGCTGCGGCATTAGCCATCAAAAAAGAAAATTATCCTTCCACGGATGGAAAGATCCCCGTAATAGAAGCATTAGACGGGCAACTCATCACCAACCGTTTAGAATTAACCGGTAAAGAAAATAATGGCGAATGGATAAGTGATGTTGACAATGACATTTTAAAGATGGTGGTGATCAACCGCTATCACACCGCACCCATCGCCAAATGTTTTATTAAAAATTTCGGATTCAAACAGGGGGCTATTGCTTCTTCTGTGGCTCACGACAGTCATAATATTGTTGCCGTTGGCGCCGATGATGAAAGCCTGGCCAAAGCCATCAATCTGGTTATTAAAGAAAGAGGTGGGGTAAGTTGTGTAAGTGCCACTGATGCAAAAGTATTGGGACTGCCTGTTGCAGGATTAATGAGTGCGGATGATGGTTACAAAGTAGCTGATGCCTATACTGAGATAGATGCCATGGCAAAAGGTTTAGGTTCTTCATTGGGAGCACCATTTATGACCTTGAGTTTTATGGCGCTATTGGTTATACCGCATTTGAAATTGAGCGATAAAGGGTTATTTGATGGAGGTACATTTTCCTTTGTTTAATTATTTAGTACCCGGTGCATCGCCGGCAGCTTTCATCACTTTTATCGCCACACTATCTGTACCCTTTGGTGCAAAATATTTGGTCTTGAATTTCACTGTTTTGCCCGGGGCAACCGTTTCGTAAATGGTTTCTACTACTTCATCCAGTTTAGTGGCAGTTTTACTGTAAAAGGATAAACGGAGTTCCACGTCTTTATACGTACATACGGTGGCACTGTTGGTGATCGTTCCTTTCACTACGGTTTGGCCGATGATATTTTTATGGTCTTTATTGCTTACGGTTAAAAACCGGACAGGATTGTTCTTCTCTTTATCAGCCAGGGTTTCTTTTACCTTTTCGTAATTCTCGCTATCGAATTTTTTGTCTTTCTTTTCGTTTTTACAAGCGAATATGCTTACTGATAAGCAGACTATGATGAGTATCTTTTTCATTTGGATTTGTTTCGGTGTTAAAGTAAGAATTTATTTGTGTTTGTTTCGTTAAGAATGTTTCAATGCTTGATTGTTGATTAATAGCAGTTTCTCTATTTACTTTTTGAAATACTGCAAAACCGCTATTCGACCCCTAATCAGTACCTGTGGACGGGCCTCTTTGGGTTCGGTATCAAGCGAAGCGATGATAGATAAGATACTGCGAAGCATATCTTATCAGAGGCCAAAGCAGCCCGGTAAAAGGTACGAGGCTCCCGGCTAAGCCGGGAGCCTGAGCGACCCGGGTTCCCGAAGATCGGGTTGTAACATTTATAAAGCCTTCAAATAGAAAAATCAATCAAAAAAGAACCAAAAACATAAATTTTCCATTCCAACCGATAGAATTTAGTTTTGGGGCATCCAAAGACTGAAATTCCCCGGAGCCATGATAATTAATTTAAGCGAGCAACACAGCCTGGTAAGCAACTGGGTTTCTGAATTGAGAGATGTAAATATTCAGGGCGACCGCCTGCGCTTCCGCCGTAATCTGGAGCGTATTGGGGAGGTAGCTGCCTATGAGATCAGTAAATTATTGCCATGGAAAACGGTAGAAGTTCCTACTCCGTTAGGTATACATGAAAGCAAATTACTGGAGTTTCAGCCGGTTTTGGCTACGATTTTACGTGCCGGTCTTCCTTTACATAATGGCATGCTCAATTATTTTGATAAAGCGGATAACGCCTTTATCTCTGCATACCGCAAACACCACCGCGACGGAACTTTTGAAATTTCTTTGGAATACATGAGCTGCCCTTCGCTCGATAATCGTATCATCATCATCAGCGATCCCATGCTGGCTACCGGTGCGTCTATAGTAAAGACGATCCAGTACATGAAAGATGAGGGTTCGCCTAAAGAAATACATGTTGTAGTAGCTATTGCCTGCACTGTGGGTATAGAGTACATACACAGAGAATGTGGCGAGAATATTACCATCTGGTGTGGAGATATTGATGATGAACTGACCGCGAAAGGATATATTGTTCCGGGTCTCGGCGATGCAGGCGACCTGGCATTTGGCACCAAAATGCAATCTTAATACTCTGGTTATTTCCCGCACCCGTAACGGGCAAATAGTTAAGACAGCTATAATATTTGTTATGCGAACCGCCAACTTCGGCAGATTCGCTTAAATTCGATGTTACGGATGTTTATGCGAAAACTATTCACTTTCTGCTGTTTATGTATGGTATTGGCCACAGCCAATGCACAGGATCCGCATTTTTCGCAGTTCTTTTCGTCGCCACTTACCCTTAACCCTGCTTTTACCGGCAAGTTTTATGGAACCTATCGTGTAGCGGGTAATTACCGCAACCAGTGGCCCACGATCAATAATGCATTTACAACTTCAACGGTTTCTGCCGATTTTCATATTCTGCAAGACAGGATCGCCAGTAATGATACCTGGGGACTGGGGGTGGTTGGTTATAATGATAACAGCGCCAATGGTGCGGTTCAATTTAATTATGCATCGCTGTCTACGGCTTATCATAAAGGATTGGATGAGGATGGATTTAATCAGTTAGGGGCTGGCTTTCAGGTTACCTATGCCAATATGCTTATCAATACGGCCAACCTGAAATTTGAAGATCAACTAACCGGCTCCGGTTTTACGGGGGTTACTTCGGAAGTATTCAATGCTGCCACACTCAAATCGAATTACCTGGATGTAAATGCCGGGCTCTTATATAACGGAACCACAGGTGAGCGTAATAATTTTTATTTTGGGGTAAGTATGTATCATATCAACCGCCCGAAACAATCTTTTACCGGTGCGGAATATGTATTGAACCCGAGAACGACTTTTCATGGCGGTGGTTATTTCCCTTTGGGAGAAAAAACGACTTTACATGTAAGTGCCTTACAAATGTTCCAGGGGGGTGCTTCCGAAACCATGGTGGGGGGCGCTATACAACTGAATGCCACACCGGATCTACCTAAATCCACCAGTTTTTATTTTGGAACCTGGGTACGTTTTAATGATGCCATTATTCCTTATCTGGGGCTGGAGTTTGATGATTTCCGTTTTGGGGCAACCTATGATTATAACAGTTCTTCATTAAAGACCGCTTCACAAAATCGCGGTGGTATTGAGATCTCATTGATCTATACAAGAAGGCCTTCCACAGACAGACCGGTGAACTGTCCTAAATTCTGATCGCATATTTCGGAATTTATTCTGTAATGATTATAAAGAGGTTATCACAAACTGTGATAACCTCTTTATAATTTGTCTTTCAGAAAACCTATCCTTTCCCTTGGTTGTTGCTTTTGGTGTATGAGTGATTTGATGGCATCGAACACCATACCAAATTGACCATCGTACTTCTTTTCCAGTTCTTCGATCTTTTTGGAGAGATCTTTATTACTGGAAAGTAGTTGCCGCATCTGAACAAATGCACGCATGATGGATATATTCACTTTCACTGCACGTTTACTTTTCAGCACGCTTGAAAGCATTGATACGCCTTGTTCAGTGAATGCCATAGGTCTGGCACCACCTAAAGTTTTCAATGATGGTATCACATTTTGTGATACCATATTTTTCATCTCGGCTAGATTGAGTATAAACATAAAGTCTTTGGGGAAATGATCCTTGTTTCTTCTAACTGCCTGTTTAAGCGCTCGGGTTTCCACCCCATACATTTGCGCAAGGTCAAAATCGAGCATTATTTTTTGCCCTCTGATATAAAATATTCTTTCTACTATTTCGACAGGATAGGCTTGTTCAGATTTACGCATATCACAGATTTTAAGGTATTAATCTATGACAACCGGATTTTCTGTGGTAGCGTATTTATACCTATTTCTTGAAGGGTGTATTCCGCAAAAATCTTTCCCAGTTGCGGTTATACAGGATCACATCATTGTGTGCCTGTTTACTGAACATGAAAACTTTATTGTTTTTGCGCAGCAGCGTTTCATCCACTTGTTCTTCCTGTACTGAAACCAATGGCACATGAAGTGAATCTGTTAATTTAGTTACGAAGAAAAGACTGTTATCATATGTACCCCCGTCTTTTGTATAAATATTGATAAAGCGGTGTTCAGGAACAGATAGCCATTGCATATACAGATCATTCTGTCCATACATGGCATCAAAGAGGATCACTTCATTAACGGGGCTTTTATTGATAATGCGGCTGATCACGCGGTAAGCACCACTATGGCCGGCCAATGAAATATCAAAATCATTGATCTGAAAAACGGAAATGGGTTTGATCACTTTATTCTCTGCCAGTTTTGCAACCACTTCATTCATTAAACCCTGAAACACCTGCGGTTGTTCCAGTTTCCCGCCATAACTATCGGGTGCATTCTTTGGCCCTTCGGGGAAAATGAAAATGGCATTCCGTCCGGATGCTTCAAACTGGCTGAGCAGTCCGTATTGTTTGCAGGCGCTATCAATATTGTTTCCCCATCCATGAAACCAGAATACATAATTGATCTTCTTTTTGGCTGAAAAATGTTTTGGCACATAGATCAATACAGTACTATCACTATAATGATCCGCCACATTATAATGTTTTCCGTTATAATCATGTCCATTGGCTCTGGCTGTATCCGGAAACATAGCATTTGCTGAGCTGAACCGGATGATCTTTCCTTCCTGCGCTTTACCCCAAAAAACCAGGGAGCAGAATACAAATAATATGCTGAAATTTTTTTTCATCTTCTCTATTTCTTACCACTAACATAAGGATTGTCTTTGAGAATAAAGCGATAGGGCAATAATGCATCTTCACCCGCATAATCAACGCCAATTCTTGGTGTGGCAATGATCTGAGAAGGGTTAATAGTAAACCCATCATCTACAATACATAATTCATCAGTCTGCAAACCCAAAGCATTGTGTGTTACAAGAATACCCATGGCCCTTGACATATTACCCGGCCCCCTGGTAAGCGTATGATCCCATTTGGTTTTCCCAGTCCGTTTCAACATGGCCTCAATGCCCAGCAGGGGTTCTACTGCTCTTAAAAGCACGGCATGGGGTATATCGGCCCTATTGGTAACCACATTAAAAAGATGGTGAATACCATAGCAGAGATACACATATGTAACCCCGCCTTCGAGATACATGGTCTCCGTTCTATTTGTTCTACGGCCATTCCAGGCATGCGAGGCCTTGTCTGCTACGCCATTATAGGCTTCCGTTTCAACAATACGCCCCGCGGTTAACACACCTTTGAATTGGGTGACCAAAACCTTACCTATCAGCGCTTTTGCCACCGCGCATGCATTCTTTTGCCTGTAAAAAGCATTGGGCAATTTATTGGAATGCAGGAGCGTTATAGCTGTCATGACCATAAAACTAAGGATTATGTTAACTTTGCCATACTAAACTCCCCCATACGTGCTTAAAGAAATGATCATTGCCATACAGGCGTATTTCCAGGCTCACCGGTTTATCATCAAACATAAACTGTGGAAATGGATACTCATACCCGGTATCATCTATACCACCCTGTTCATATTAGGCATGTATTTTTTCAGCAACACTTCCAGTGATTTTATTGAATGGATCATCCTGAAAACAGGTTTAAAACAGTGGCTGGATAAGATCAACAGCAGTTTTCTGGGATTCTTATTCACCATGGGCAGTTTATTGCTTTGGCTGATTCTAATGTTATTTTACTTCTCTCTGTTCAAATACCTTTTTCTCATTGTGGGCTCTCCCCTGTTCGCCTATCTCAGTGAAAGAACGGAGGCGATAATTGAAGGGAGAAATTTCCCTTTCAATTTCAGTCAGTTCCTGAAAGATATCAAACGCGGCATTGCCATTGCGGCAAGAAACAGTTTATGGCAAACAGTGTATGTTTTGTCGATCTTATTATTGGGATTGATCCCATTTGTCGGATGGTTAACCCCAGTATTGGCGGTTTTGGTAGAATGTTACTATTACGGATTCTCTATGCTGGATTACAGTATGGAACGCCATAAAAAAACACCGGCAGAAAGTATTTTCTTTATCGGAACCCACAAAGGGCTTGCTGTGGGAAATGGTTTAGTATTTTATATGATGCATCTTGTTCCGATCGTAGGCTGGTTATTGGCACCTGCTTATTCTGTGGTAGCCGCTACACTTAGTATGTATCCTCTCAAACCCAATGAAAAATAGTTTTCAATATGGGTGCCGGAAAATTATACCTCATTCCAACCGTTTTGCATGAAGAGGCTTTGGAAACCATTCCTGCCTATATTCTCGATGCAGTAAAAGACTGTCAGGTCTTTTTTGTTGAAAATGATAAGACCGCACGCCGCTTTCTGAAAAAAATATGGAGAGAAATGGTGATCGATGATTATCAGTGGTACATTATTCATAAAGCAGAAGAGGAAGTAAAAAAGCAATTTCTGCAATTACTCAAAGAAGGGAAGAATATCGGTATTATTAGTGAAGCAGGTTGCCCGGGTGTGGCTGACCCCGGTCAGATCCTGGTTGAAGCTGCCCAACAATACAAGATCTCAGTAAAACCATTGGTAGGCCCCAGTTCGATTTTGCTGGCATTGATGGCCAGTGGCATGAATGGTCAGTGTTTTCAATTTCACGGCTATCTGCCGATAGACTCATTGGAAAGAAAAAAGAAGATCAAAGAATTAGAAGCCGACTCGCAGAAAAGAAATTGCACCCAAATTTTTATTGAAACCCCTTACCGAAATAATCCGCTGATCAAGGAAGTGTTAGACAGCTGTCGCGAAGAAACCCGTTTTTGTATTGCTGTAGATATTACCGCTTCTTCAGAAAATATCCGTACACAAACGGTGAAAAAATGGAAACAGGAAGTGCCGGATATTCATAAAAGGCTGGCCATCTTTCTGCTGCATGCTTAGTTTTTCGTGAGCCGTCAATCGTGAGTCGTGAGTAAAAGTATTAGCAACAATTTCAACACACGATTCACGATTGACGGCTCACGATCACCATATTATTTTGGTTTTATAATACTCTCCCCCGGTAACCCCCGCACTTCATAAATACTATCCACAATATATTTCTGCATTCCGCGCCATGGTAGAGAGCCGAAATATTGTTTGTAATGCACATTCACTTCCCTTCCGGAAACTTTCAGTAACTGTTCTGCCACATTTTCATTGGTTACACTAAAGGAAAATTCATTACTCTGTACATTGGCTTTAAAACCACTGAGAATAATTTTCCCTTCATAGGTTTTGAAAACAATGCCTTTTTTCTGGAAGATATTCAGCGTACCTGCCTGTGTACCTTCTGCCAGTATAAAATAGAAACGCCAGTAACCGAATATCAATAAGAGTACAACCAGAATAGCTGTAATGGACCAGAGTGTCTTTTTCATTATAAACCGTATTTATCTACAAGGTAGATCAAAGCAGCCATGTTCACAGCACCTAATAAGAGCTCACGCTTGTTTACATTTTCGAAAACATCACTTCTTGCGTGGTGAAGGTCGAAATAACGTTGCGGGTCTGGGATCAGTTCACCAACCGGAATACCAAAAGTTCTGTTGAGCGGGCCCACATCGGCACCACCGCCATCCGGAGTAAATTCAAATGTTCCATAAGGAGACAGTAATGGGATCCAGCTGTTCAGTTTAGCCATCTGTTCTTTGTTAACCTGTAAAGAAAATCCTCTGGGGGTAAAACCACCTGCATCACTTTCCAGGGCAAATACATGTTTTTCATTTTTGGCTTTAGCTTCTGCTGCATATTTTGTGCCGCCACGTAAGCCATTCTCTTCGTTGGCAAATAGTACAAACCGCAAGGTATGTTTAGGTTTATAACCGATCGCCTGCAGTGCACGCATGATCTCAATGGTATGTACCACACCGGTTCCGTCATCACTGGCACCTTCATTTACATCCCAGCTATCCAGGTGTCCTCCAATGGTGATGTATTGATCAGGAAACTCGGTTCCTTTTAATTCAGCGATCACATTATGGCCTATGGTATCCGGCAGATTATGACCATAAGTAGACATAGACATGCTGAAACTTGATTTCCGGCTCATTTCCCACACATAATCTGCATCCCTTGGCCCAACAGCTATACAGGGTATTTTAGGAAAGGAATCATTATAACGGGTAGAACCGGTATGCGGATCGTTGGCAGCTGATTCGGTTAAAGAACGGATCATCACACCCACAGCACCATATTTAGCCGCACGGCTTGGGCCTGCGCCTCTGTACTGCCCAGTTTGTCCATAAGAAACAAAGGGTTTTACATTGGTAGGATCGAAACCATGATTATAATAAACGATCTTACCTTTCACTTCATCCTTTCTTCTTTCCAGTTCTGCAAAATCATCAATGGCCAGCACCTGGGCAGAAACGGTACCGCTTCCCAACGAATTACCCAGTGCGAGTACATCGAGTGTTCGGCTTGTTTTCTTTTTGTCTATTTCAGTGATCACGGCTTTATCTTGTCCGCCCCGAACCCAATGCGGCACCATACATTCCTGCAGGAAAACTTTATCTGCCCCATTCTGTTCCATGGTTATTTTACCCCATTCTACCGCTTTGGCAAACTGTGGAGAACCGGCTAAACGGCCACCGATCTGTTTGGTCAGCTGACGAAGCAGGTCGTATGCCTTGCCATTACGGAGTATCTCATCAGAGATCTTCTTAATTGCAGCCGCATCATCCGCCGGCTGGGCCATTGCCGCAAGGGGCAACCATAGTAGCGCGAGTAGTGTTTTTTTCATAGCGCTAAAGTTAAGTATTTGTACTGTTTGACCAAGAGGGATGAATGGAATCTGCGGAATGGAGAAAAAATGGTTACTTGCAAAAGAAATCGGTTTGGCGTTTGGAGTTTGGCGTTCATTTCACAAAAAATGAATTATCAACCCCAAACCCCTAACTCCAAACCCCAAACTGAAGTTATATGCGTATAGGGATTGTTTGCTATCCTACTTTTGGAGGTAGCGGTGTATTGGCCACAGAGTTGGGGAAGGCGCTTGCCGATGAGGGTCATCAGGTGCATTTTATCACATACCAGCAACCCGTTCGACTGAACGTGTTCAATGCCAATATTTTTTATCATGAAGTTAGGGTACCTACCTATCCTTTATTTGATTACCCACCTTATGAAGTGGCATTGGCCAGTACCATGGTGGATGTGATCATGAACCATGATCTCGATCTACTGCATGTACATTATGCAATACCGCATGCTTCAGCAGCTTATATGGCCAAACAGATCGTAAAGCAAAAGAACGGAAGAAATGTGCCGGTGATCACTACGCTGCACGGAACGGATATTACTTTGGTTGGAAAAGACAAGACCTATGAACCCGTTGTAACCTTTTCTATCAACGAGAGTGATGCCATCACAGCCGTTTCGCATAACCTGAAAGAAGAAACGTATAAATCCTTTGCAATCCATAAAGAAATAGAAGTGATCCACAATTTTGTGGATGTAACCCGGTTCAATAAAAAACCTATTGACGCTTTCAGAAAAGTGATTGCACCCAATGGCGAAAAGGTATTGATCCATGCTTCTAATTTCAGAAAAGTAAAAAGGGTAGATGATGTGGTAAAGATCTTTGCAGCAGTTCGCAAAGAAATGCCTGCCAAATTATTGATGGTGGGTGATGGCCCCGAAAGGCCTGCAACCGAAGAGCTGGCCAGGGCCTTGGGTGTTGATGAAGATGTTCGTTTTTTAGGCAAGCAGGAACAGATGGAAGATATTCTTGCCGTTAGCGATGTGTTCCTTTTACCATCAGAATATGAAAGTTTTGGTCTGGCCGCACTGGAAGCCATGGCCGCCAGAGTAGTGGTGATCAGTACCAATGCAGGTGGTTTGGCAGAGATCAATATTGAAGGAAAAACCGGTTTCCTTTCGGATGTGGGAGATGTGAACGCCATGAGTCAATCTGCTATTCTCCTGCTGAAAGATGAAGCAAAACTGGCCACAATGAAAGAAGCTGCTTATCAACAGGCAGTACGCTTTGATATCACCAATATCATTCCTATTTACGAAAAATTGTATAGCAGGTTTTGCAGGATGGAACCGTCTAAATAATTAGTAATTAATAATTAGAAATTAGTAATTATTTCATTTTATAGCCGCCTTAAGAATACAATCCTCGCGTTAAGCGTTGCGCATTTAGCGTTCAGCCTCATCAATACTTTGAATAATTACTTTGCACATTTCTATTAGCTGCTCATCAGTAATAATTAATGGAGGGGCAATGCGCATTCTGTTGCCGGCGAAGAGGAACCAGTCTGTTATTAATCCATTATTAATACATCGATGGATGATGGCACGGGTTAATTCATCAGTAGCAAATTGTAATGACATCCAGAGTCCAAAACTACGGTACGACAGGATGGCTGGATGAACAAGATTTTGTTGGAGTATCTTTTCTTTTCGTTTTACTTCTTCAATAAATTTTCCTTCAAGCAGAACTTCCAATGCAGCTTTGCCTGCTGCACACGAAACGGGATGTCCACCAAATGTAGTAATATGTCCAAGTACGGGATCATAGGTTAAAGTGTTCATCATCTTTTGATTGGCAATGAATGCACCCAAAGGCATTCCCCCACCCAATGCCTTACCGAGTAATAATATATCCGGCACTATGTCGAATTGTTCAAATGCCCAGAGAGAGCCGGTTCTGCCAAAGCCTGCCTGTATCTCATCCAGAATGAATAACACACAATTGTCATCACATTTTTTTCGGATGGCCTGTATCCATGTTTTATCGGGGGCAATGATCCCGCTTTCTGCCTGAACGGTTTCGAGTATCACACAGGCTGTCTGTGCATCAATTGCATCTATCACATCCCAACTGTTATAATCATAATGATGCACATCCGGCAATAAAGGTCTGAACGCATTGCGCCAGTATTCATCTCCCATCACACTTAAGGCACCTTGTGTGCTTCCATGATACCCTTTATTAAAAGCGATGATCTTTGAACGGCCCGTAACACGCTTGGCCAGCTTCATCGCACCTTCTGTTGCTTCTGCACCACTATTGGTAAAGTACACACAGTTTAAAGAAGCCGGTAAATGATCGGTTAATAATTTAGCGTATGTGGTCTGTGGCGATTCAATAAATTCTCCATAAACGATCAGGTGCATATATTCTGCAGCCTGATCCTGCACGGCTTTTATAACCTTGGGATGAGAATGGCCGATATTACAAACACTGAAACCGGAGATCATATCTACATATTTCTTTCCTGCTGCATCAAATAAATGAATGCCCTGCGCTTTTACCATTTCAATACCAATGGGTGCAGGTGATGTTTGGGCGATATGTTGTAAAAAAAGTTGCCGGTTGTTCATTAAAGATGTTAGTTGTTAGATAACTGATGTTGAAAAATCCCTTGGTTATGGATTTTTATAACCTGTGATTGTAAAATTCTTTTAATAAAGTTACCTTCATTCTGCAAATCTGTCAACTATCATCTAACATCTGTCAACTTTTCTCTATGGCAACCATCCTCCCTATTCTCGGAAAACATCCCCAATTTGGTGAAAATTGTTTTGTAGCCCCCAATGCCACCATCGTTGGCGATGTGGTGATGGGTAATGATTGCAGCATCTGGTTCAATGCCGTGATAAGGGGTGATGTACATTATATCAAAATAGGCAATAAAGTAAATATCCAGGATGGTGCGATCATCCATTGCACCTATCAAAAGAACCCTACTGAGATCGGCAATAATGTATCCATCGGTCATAATGCCATGGTACATGGCTGTACCTTACACGATAATGTATTGATCGGCATGGGTTCGATCGTAATGGATAAATGCGTGGTACACAGCAATTCGATCATCGCAGCCGGCGCTGTTTTACTGGAAGGAACCGTTGTAGAAGCAGGCAGTATCTATGCTGGTGTTCCTGCCAAAAAAGTAAAGGATATCTCTAAAGAACTCATTAGCGGTGAAATAGACAGAATTGCCAATAACTATATTAAATATGCGTCCTGGTACAGCGAATCAAATGATGCTCCCAAAAAATAAGCATATACAAAAGTTTGTGTTATTGGCGCTATGCATCATCCTGCTTGGTTCCTGCAGGCTATTGCATTTGGGTAAAGAAAAGAATGGGTGTCCTACCACCAACAATATCGGCGCAGAAAGACTGATGGCAGGTGATCCGGTTGCCATAAAAGCTGCCAAAAAAGCCAATAAAAAATATAAGCAGGGAAAAGTGTTCAACTATTGAACAGGTATTGTTGATCCTTAGTAGAGGTTATCTTCCATCGTATCTAAAATGGTCAGGTAACTGGCATATCTATCTACTGATACCGTTCCTTTGTTCACTGCATCTTTTACCGCACAGCCCGGTTCATTAATGTGCATACAGTTATTGAACTGACAGTCGTTGATCAGCCTTTTCATCTCAGGAAAATAGTGTGAGAGTTCCTGTTTGCTGATATCGACCAAGCCAAATTCACGCACACCGGGCGTATCAATGATCCGGCCACCGGTTGGCAGGTCGAACATTTCTGCGAATGTAGTGGTATGTAATCCTTTTCCGCTCCATCCACTTACCTCCTGCGTACGCAGGTCAAAATCAGGAAAAATGGCATTGATAAAAGTAGACTTACCTACACCGCTATGTCCGCTCAATAAAGTGGTCTTATTATGTAAAAGGCTTTTCACTTCATCTACCCCTTCATTATTCTGCACACTGGCCAGCACTACTTTGTAACCCACCGTTTCATAGATCTCTTTCACCAGTGCAAATTTTTCCAGCTCTTTTTTTCGGTACAGATCAGATTTATTAAAAACGATAATGGCAGGAATATGATAGGATTCGCAGGAAACCAGAAACCTGTCTATAAAGCCCTGCGAAGTTTTGGGGTCTTTTAATGTTGCGAACAGAATACTTTGATCCAGGTTGGAAGCAATGATATGGTGCTGTCTGCGGTTATGCGGAGATACCCTTGCCACATAATTACGTCGGTCGTAAATATGATCGATCATAGCAGATTCTTCCGCAATATCTTCAATTTCCATATCCACCTCGTCACCTACCGCGATTGGGTTGGTTGACGTGATATCTCCGATCTTGAAAACACCCTTGATCCGGGCCTGGTATACCTTACCATCCTCCGCCTTTGCGAAATACCAGGAACCCGTTGATCTGTAAATACGCGCCTTCATTGCAACGAAGATAATACGCAGGTTATCACCGTTTTGCATAAAGAACCACCTTTGGCAAAGAATTTTTGTGAAATATTAACGCCATACGGTACACAAAGCCTTGACACTAAGGCTCTCTGCTGCAGAAAATCAATATCTTCGCAGCCTATGGCGAAATTTGCGCACGATGAGGTAGTGCCTTACCAGGATAGTGAACTGAACAAGAAAGAACAGGTAGCTGATATGTTCAACAGCATAGCTTACCGCTATGATTTCCTGAACCGTTTCCTCAGCGTGGGTATTGATATCTGGTGGAGAAAGAAGGCCATCAGCCAGTTAAAAGCACTGGCGCCGAAGAAGATACTGGATGTAGCAACGGGTACCGGTGATGTAGCCATTCTTACCTATAACATGCTGAAACCCGATAAGATCACGGGTATCGATATTTCGGATGGTATGCTGGATCTGGGCAGGAAGAAACTCGAAAAACTAGCACTTAATCAGCATATTGAACTGCTGGCAGGGGATAGTGAAGTGATCCGTTTTGAAGATAACAGCTTTGATGCCATCACCGTAGCATTTGGCGTTCGTAATTTTCAAAACCTGGAAAAAGGATTGAGAGAAATGCTCAGAGTGTTAAAGCCCGGTGGCAAACTGGTAGTACTCGAATTTTCAAAGGCTGATGCAGGGTTTCTGTCGGTTCTGTTCAATTTTTATATGAACAAGATCACTCCGGCCATCGGCAAACTGTTCTCAAAGAATAAAGACGCATACCAATATTTGAACGATAGTGTTCAGGCCTTCCCTGAAGGACAAACTTTCTTAACCATTATGCATGACGCAGGATTTACCCAAACTTATTTGAAAAAGCTTAGTTTCGGAATATGCACTATTTACTGCGGAAGCAAGTAGTCCTGCTCATTATTGCCTCTATTTTCTGTGCATCTCAATTACATGCACAGAAGGAGTTGTATCGTCGTTATCACGACGATCTGGTCTATTATTTTGGCCTAACCCTGGGGTATAATACTTCAACCTTACATATTTCAAAATCGGCGCAGTTTCTGCAAAGTGATTCCATCATGGTTGCCCAACCGGGTTCCAGTGGGGGTATTGCCATGGGTTTGATGGCTACGGCCCGCTTGAGCGATCATTTTCAGGTAAGAGCCAACCCACAGCTGATCATTGGCGGATCAAAATACATTGCGTACACACTGAGTAAAGGCAAACCCGGCGAATCATTGTTTCAGAATCAGGTATTGCCTTCTACGCTGGTAAGTTTTCCTTTTCAGGTCAAATTTAATTCAGACAGGATCGGCAATTTCCGTACTTATCTGTTAGCGGGTTTAAAATATGATTATGATCTCTCCAGCAATTCGGCTGCCAGAAATGTGGATGATATCATTAAACTGAAAGCCAATGATCTGGGGTTTGAGCTGGGACTGGGATTTAATTTTTATCTACCCTTTGTAACCGTTTCTCCGGAGATCAAGATCAGCAATGGGCTCAGCAATCTACACCAATTGGATCCTGCCCTTAAATACTCAAATGTATTGGACCAGATCCTTTCGCGGATGGTGGTTTTTTCTATTCATTTCGAAGATTAATGCCGGTAATAGGAAAAGCTGCTGATGTATTTAATAAATTGCATCAGTTACACCGATTTTCCATAAACAGCACATATGAAACAGTATATAATCAAGGATACCTGTATCGTTAACGAAGGGAAAAGGATCTATGGGGATGTGTTGGTAAAAAATGGAAGGATAGAAAGGATAGCTGACTCAGTAACCACAAAAGAAAATTGTGAAGAGATCATAGGTAAGGATCAGTTCCTGATTCCGGGTGCCATAGACGACCAGGTTCATTTTCGCGAACCGGGCTTAACCCATAAAGCCAATATTTATACAGAAGCCAGAGCTGCTGTGGCCGGCGGGGTAACATCCTTCATGGAAATGCCCAATACACAGCCTCCGGCATTTACCCATGCTTTGCTGGAAGACAAATATGAGATAGGCAGAAAGACCTCACTGGCCAATTATTCTTTTTTCATGGGTACTTCCAATGATAATATTGAAGAAGTATTGAAGACCAATAAAAGAAAAAACGATATCTGCGGGGTGAAGATCTTTATGGGTTCTTCAACCGGAAATTTACTGGTAGATAATTCGCTTACCCTCGATAAGATCTTTGCCGGTTCTGAATTATTGATTGCTACGCATTGTGAGGATGAAGCCATCATAAAAGCCAACCTGCAGCAATTGAAAGCAACAAAATCAACCCTGGAACCTGCTGATCATCCCATTATCCGCAATGAAGAAGGCTGTTTTGAATCTTCTTTTCGTGCCATTCAGTTTGCTAAAAAACACAATAGCCGTTTACATATCCTGCATATCAGTACAGAAAAGGAATTGCAGTTGTTTACCAATATGATACCGCTGGAAGACAAACGCATTACTGCCGAAGTATGTGTGCACCATTTACATTTTACCAGTGATGATTATGCAAGGTTGGGCAACCAGATCAAATGTAACCCTGCTATCAAAGCACCCTTTAACAGAGAGGCTTTATGGAAGGGATTACTCGACGACAGGCTGGATGTGATCGCAACAGACCATGCCCCGCATACCTGGGCAGAAAAGCAGGAAGACTATGAACATGCCCATGCCGGTTTGCCACTTGTTCAACATTCGATACAGTTAATGCTCCATTACGTAAAACAAGGAAATATCAGCCTCGAAAAAGTAGTGGAGAAGATGAGTCATGCCGTGGCCAAATGTTTCCAGATCAAAGAACGCGGCTTTATCCGGGAAGGCTATCATGCCGATCTGGTACTGGTAGATATGAACAAAGGTAACACCGTATCCAAAGAAAATATCCTTTACAAATGTGGCTGGAGCCCACTGGAAGGCTTTCATTTTCCGGCATCCATCACCCATACTTTTGTAAATGGCCACCTGGTTTATGGAAATGGGGTGTTTGATGAATCTCAGATGGGGGCAAGATTACAATTTGATCGATAAATAAATAAATAGTCTGGAGTTAGGAGTTAGGAGTCTGGAGTATCTTGTAAAAAACAAATCCAGACTCCTAACTCCTAACTCCAGACTCCAGACTCCAAACTCCAAACTCCAAACTTTAAAATAACCCATGCAGGTAGACAAAACCACTCTCGCCGATCTTTCTATCTTTCATCATGAAGAGGAGCAGTCTGTTTTTCATCACCTTAATTATACCCAGACCAATGATGGCAGGGAATACCTGCGTTATCTGCTGGGTCATCCTTTGCAGTCTGTAGCTGACATACTCGATACCCAGCAAACCATCAGGCAATTGATGCAGGTAGCCAAAGACTGGCCCATTACCGTTACCAATGGCACCATCATGGTAATGGAACGATATTATGAATCGCAGATCAATGATTTTACACAGCATCCCAATTCGATCAACGCTTTTATTTATAAAACCTTCAATGGCCCTGATTACTCACTTATCCGTTATACGGTAGAGCATGCGATTGATTTTACCAAAGGTCTGCAGCAGATCGTAAACCTTTTGAAGGATCAAACCCTGAGTAAACAGCTGGTTGCCTGGGTAAGCCGTATGTCTATGTTGCTGAATAAGCCGATGATCCAGGAAATGATGTGGGAGAATAAAAAAGAATTAACACCGGTTCAGATATTAAGATATGGTGGCTTTATCCGTTTTCATTTCAAGAACCAATGTTTTGAACTGGTAGAACTCTATAGCAAGTTTGATGCGTATATGAGTATTGCCTGGGCCTGCAAAAAATTCGGTTACTGTTTTCCGGAAGTGAAAGAAAGCAAGGAGCCCTATATCAAGGCAACAGGTTTACACCATATGCTACTGGAAGTTCCGGTATCCTACGATATTGAATTGTCTGTAGACAAGAACTTTCTTTTTTTAACCGGTGCCAACATGGCCGGTAAAAGTACATTTATCAAAGCTGTAGGGGTCTCTGCCTATCTCGCACACCTGGGTATTGGCGTGCCGGCCAAAGACATGCAGTTGAGTTTGTTTGATGGCTTATTGAGTAATATTCAGGTAGTAGATAATATTGTTAAGGGCGAAAGCTTTTTCTTTAATGAAGTACAGCGGATCAAGAACACGATCGAAAAGATCAGTGATGGCAAGAACTGGCTGATATTGATAGACGAACTGTTCAAAGGAACGAATCAGCAGGATGCCGTAAAATGCAGCACCACCGTAATTGAAGGATTGCGCAAAATGAAGAATGCCTTATTTATTCTTTCCACCCATCTGTATGAAATTGGTGATGATCTGAAGAAATATGATAATATCCAATTCCACTATTTCGAGACCTCAGTAAAAAACGACCAGTTGCTTTTCAGTTACCAGTTAAAAGAAGGTATCAGTAACGACCGTCTTGGTTATATTATCCTCCGCAAAGAAGGGGTTGTTGAACTTTTGGAGAAATTGTAGCCTCAATAAGACTTCTTTTCTTTCCCGCAGAATTATCATTATCTTACTTCCCGTCTAAACCGATAAGCTTCCATGCGGAAACCGCTGATATTACTCCTGGGCCTGTTATTCCTGATCTCTCTGGAGATATTGAAAGTGTACTTTATTATGCCATTCCCGGGCAGTCAACAATCAGATTCCATTTCATTTGCCTATTTTCTGCATACTAATATCTGGTGGTTACGGATATTGGGTGTACTGGTAATCGTTGGTCCTTTACTCAACTCCTTATCAAAAGGAAAGATCTGGCAAAAATCTCTTGTTGTGTTGGTGATCTTATTATATGGATTTATCTACTATCTTTTTAATTTTCGTTTTCTGGCAGATAAAATGTTTTACGAACCCAAACAAAAAACTTTTGTAAATGCATACAAGGATACCACCAATAAGAATAAACTCATCATTGGTATCGTAAGCGGCAATAAGGCCAAAGCATACCCCATCGAAATTATCGGATATCACCACCAGGTACCGGATAGTATTTCCGGGCAACCTATTTTGGTAACTTATTGCACCGTATGCCGCACCGGCCGTGTGTTCAGCCCCTTTATAAACGGAAAGAATGAGCAATTCAGATTAGTGGGTATGGACCATTTCAATGCCATGTTTGAAGATTTGTCTACGAAGAGTTGGTGGCAGCAGGCAACAGGTATTGCCATAACCGGTAAATTAAAAGGCAGCCGGCTAACGGAACTGCCTTCTTCACAAATGCGACTGGGCGACTGGCTGGCATTGTATCCCGATTCAGAAATATTGCAACCAGACACTACCTATAATAAACAATATGCCGAACTGAAAGGGTTTGATGAAGGCACGATCAAAGGAAAACTGGAACACCGTGATTCGCTCTCATGGCAATCCAAATCATGGGTAGTGGGTATTCATCTGAATGATAAAGACAAAGCTTACGACTGGAATGAGCTGGTAAAACAAAAAATGATCTCCGATTCATTGAATGGAACACACATGCTGATCACCGTTGAAGAAGATGGCAGGAGTTTTTATGTGCTGAACAGAACAATGAACGGGCAAACACTTGAATTTGTGCAGGGAAGTTCTAAAGAATTACTGGAGGATACACAAACCCATTCCAGCTGGAAACGGAATGGGGTTTGTAAGGCAGGCACTTTACAGGGCAGTCATTTATCAAACATCCAGGCCTATCAGGAGTTCTGGCATTCATGGAAAAATTTTCATCCCAACACCATCACTTATCAAAAATAATATCGTATGAAGTTTAAAGGAATGATTATCGGATTACTGTTTGGTTTCGCTTCTGCTGCACAATCAGACACTGTAGTTGCCAAAGTATATAGTTGGGATAATAGTGTGATAAGCTCTGCAGGAAAAACATCCCAGACTAAAAAAATGTTTTCAGGGTCAGGAGCTATTCTCTCTTTGCACCAGTTGAACGGCATCAATTTACATAAAGGAAAATCCATCACGTACAAAGCCGATGCCAGTGGATATGAACGTTTTTTTATTATTAAGAAAGGGCCGGTTTCTGTAAACCTCAACAACCAGGTATCGTTGTTAGACAGAGGCTCCATTATGGTGGTTTTGCCGGGCGATAAAATCAGTATCACCAATAACACAGATGCCGATGCAGAATATTATGAAATGAATTACCGGTCAATACAGGCTTCCAATGCCGAGAGAGGTAAAAATGCCGGTGCCTCTTTTGTGATGAACTGGAATGATATGGTGGTTAAGAAAACAGACAAGGGAAGTACCCGTCAGTTATTCGATAGACAAACCACTATGTTGAACAGATTTGATATACATGTAACCCAACTGAATGAAGGGTTTAACAGTCACCCACCCCATACCCATAAGAACGAAGAGATCATATTGATGCTCGATGGCAATGCAGAAATGTCGATCGCCAACGAACATCCCAAAGCCAATGGCAGTGATGTGGTTTACTTATCTTCTATGATACCCCATAACCTGACCAATGTAGGCAAAACACCTTGTTTGTATTTTGCGATTCAGTGGAACTGATTTTTGAAAAGACCCATCTAAAATCAGGTATAAATACGCTATTTCAAGATCCGGCATAGCCTTATCTTTCGCTTGTAATTGGCAGCTTTTCGAATGTAATCCCCTTACACAAATTGCCACTATTATAAAGCGTAGCTGCAAACAGACCACGCATATGGTTTGCAGTAAAGAAAACAGGTAAGTATGCTGGTGAAAACTTTTGGCAGCGCCGTGTATGGCGTAGAAGCCATTTCTATCACGATTGAAGTAAACGTAAGTGCAGGCCAGTCTTACTCCATTGTTGGGCTGCCCGATAACGCTATACGCGAAAGTCTGCAACGCACAGAAAGTGCCATCAAGACCAATAACTTTTATATGCCCCGCACCAAACTGGTGGTAAACCTGGCACCGGCAGATATCCGTAAAACAGGTTCTGCTTTTGATCTTCCTATTGCCATTGGTATACTGGGTGCCAGTGAACAGTTGGAAGAACCACAGCGGTTAAAAGATTTTGTGATCATGGGTGAGCTAAGCTTAGATGGAACCGTGCAACCTATCAAAGGAGCATTACCCATTGCCATTCAAGCACGTAAGGAAGGGTTCAGGGGATTGATCGTTCCCCTAGCCAATGCGAGAGAAGCAGGTATGGTGAATAACCTAGATGTATATGGAGTGGAACATCTGAATGATGTGGTTTCTTTTTTTGCAGATGAATCTTCATTAGAACCCGTTGTGGTAAATACACGTGAAGAGTTTTTCGGCAACCAATACGATTTTGATATTGATTTCAGTGAAGTAAAAGGCCAGGAAAATATAAAACGCGCCATGGAGATCGCGGCTGCAGGGGGGCATAATGCCATACTAATTGGACCACCCGGTGCAGGAAAAACCATGTTGGCTAAACGTTTACCCACTATACTCCCGCCATTGAGTTTACAGGAAGCATTGGAAACAACAAAGATCCATAGTGTAGCCGGTAAAATGCCTGAGAACAGTGCCTTGATCAATAAGCGTCCTTTCAGATCGCCACACCATACTATTTCTGATGTGGCTTTAGTGGGCGGCGGCGGCACACCACAACCCGGTGAAATTTCTTTAGCACATAATGGTGTTTTATTTTTAGATGAACTACCAGAGTTTAAACGAACCGTTCTCGAAGTAATGCGCCAGCCTATGGAAGAAAGACGCGTAACCATCTCCCGGGCAAAAATGGCTTTAGATTTTCCTGCCAATTTTATGTTGATCGCGTCTATGAATCCCTGTGCCTGCGGATATTATAATCATCCTGAAAAAGAATGTACCTGTCCACCGGGTGCTGTACAGAAATACCTGAACAAAGTATCCGGTCCTTTATTAGACAGAATTGATCTGCATGTAGAAGTAACCCCGGTTGCCTTCAGTGAATTAAGTGCCCAGCAAAATGGAGAAGCTTCTGCAGTGATCAGAGAACGTGTGATCAAAGCCCGTGACATACAGGCAGAACGTTACAAAGAACAAACCGGTATTTATGCGAATGCACAAATGAGCAGTAAAATATTGCAAGAAATTTGTGTAATCAATTCTGCAGGCGAAAGTCTTTTGAAGAAAGCAATGGAAAGATTAAACCTAAGTGCAAGAGCTTACGACAGAATATTGAAAGTAAGCAGAACCATTGCAGACCTATCAGGTAGTGAGGATATTAAACCAGAGCATTTGGCGGAGGCGATTCATTACAGGAGTCTTGACCGAGAAGGTTGGGCAGGATGAGGGAATATTGAACAAGGAAGTTGACAGAGGTATTGTTGGTAAGGCAAAAGCGAAAAAGTGCCACCTTTTGCTATAACTGAAGAATATTGTTCAGCCTCTGCCTCCAGATTCATTGATAATAAATTAGATGAAAGGTCACTTAAAGTTTATAAACGTTTTATTAATCAAGAGTCTATTGATATTTATAAACTGGTAACCTAATGTAATAATTAGTTTCACATTAATAAAAAACCGGCCCCATAGAAATGGGGCGGTAAAATTTAAATTTGTAAGAAAAAGAATAGAAATGGGAGCCAACTATAAATCAAATAATATCATATCAAATTACTTCACCAGGTAACTTGACCAGAAGTTGTATCTAAAAGCCAATAGACTTACAATTAGAAGAAATGATAAAATCATCACAGAATATGTAAATACTAAAACATTTCTTGATTGTCGTTGTGTTTTAAAATCCAAGGTGTTAAATTCTGATTTTCGTCTACTCCATTCTTGAATTATAGAAATTCCATTCTTTATACTGAACCCAAATTTTAGAATGATGGCTAATAGCAGAGCACAAAAAATATAAATATTATTTGTAAACACAATACCATAACCTGCAATCAGATATATAAAGAAATATAAATTTGAAGAATTTTTTCGTTTAATTGTTTGTTCCATAATCTTAATTTCAAATTTAATCAATAGCAGTTAATAGACAACCTCCAAAACCAAGTGCAATACCAGCCACTTTCCACCAAGGAGAAGCCGCACCTAAAATATCTATAGCCATATTAACTAAAGCCATACCAGTAAATCCTTGTGTCATAACGTACTTAATATCATTGATAGCATCCCCATATGATAATAAAGCACCACCGATAGCGGCAAGAGCACAACCAATTACATAGTTAGTGGTCAGTTTGTTTACTGTTTGTTTACCACTTCTCGAATTTAATGAATTTACTGAAATATTACTATTTCGAGAGTTGTATATTCTATCAACAAGTTTATCATTCACCAGTAATAGTGGTGTAACAATCTCTCTATTATTATTTTGAAAGTCAGAGTTTGTAACATTCGATTCAATGTATGCAAAAACGGCTTCCCTATTTTCTTTACTTAGATAAAAGAACCGGGGATTTTTTGATGCAAATATTGCAATAGATTTTGAAATATCTTTCTTATATGATTCCGCCAAAGAAACATCAGATACAGAAACACCTCCTGTTGGTGAAGAATTATCAAAAGCACTAATACCTCTAAGATTTATTAACGCTGTAGAAAAGTCATTTACAAATTTAGAAAAGTTTGTATCACTCATTAAAGACTTTGAATAAGACTCCACATTTAGATTGGTGTTGATATCTTCCACCGATGGAGAATAACTTTTGCGGCAACCTAAGAATAACAAGAGCCCAAAAGAAAGTACAATTGTTGTTAATCTTAGAAAATTTCGTTTACTCATTTTGAAATGTTTTAAGGGTTAGATAATTGGATACTATAAATATGTCATCTCAAATCTATCATCATTAATATTACTTTTTAAATTATTTTTTAAAATTTTTTCTTTTGATATTTTTTGAAAATTAAAAAGGAATTAAAATATAGCTAAAATGCTACAAGTCTTATATACATTGAGTTTTAGAGTTTTAGCTATTGTAATAAACCAACTACAGGATTCATCCAATAATAGTGTGCATTTCAATAAAAAAGGAACTTATTTGTGTAGTATAAACCACAGTTTTCTTTAGAAATTATTTGATTCTTATATAGCTAATTAGCTACTCACAATAAAAATAATTAATTATTTACTTTTTTATTTTTTCAGCATTACCGATATTAAAAATTGAACGGAACATTGAAAAATCAACACTTAAAACAGCTATCAAGAAAACTTGAAAATGATGTAAAAAAAGATCAAAGGCTGAAAATGAATAAAGACCCGTTACCTAACTATTTAAAAATTACAGTATCTGACAGAAAATACTTGTTACAGGAATGGAATGCATAGAATATAAACATCTATTCTAAAAGAGTATTACTTCAACTAACGAATTAAGTTCATATTAATACAATCTATGAAAAATGGAGGTTAACTGATTTTCCTGAAAAATATTATTGCCGTAATGCCCGTTTCTTTGAAACCGGTTTTGATACGTTTGGAAGGATTTTGCATTTTCGTGGGTAGTGGTAATTGGTCAGGCTTCCAACAACTGTGGAAGGTGAAAGAATATTGAATATTGAACAAGGAATAATGAATGATGAAGTGGAAGATCGTATTATGCGTCAGACAACAAACAATAGCGTAATTGAAGATTGAGTGAATATTTTATTTGCAACACATTGTTGAACCGCTGATGTTTAAACAGTAATGCGCTTGCCAATTTTTTCGTGCTGCTAATTGCAGATAATATTATACTCACTTTCAGAATCCTGATATAAGTCATAGATTCTTCGCTTCTTTTCAATTTACTTTTGTCAACATAAATAATTATTTATTATTTATTAAATATAATTTTATGAAAAACATAGTTGTAGTACTGGCTGTTGTTGCATTTACCATAACCGCCTATGCATTTATCTTACCTCAGCAGGATGTTTGGAAAGTTCCGGAGAAATATGAGAAAATGAAAAATCCGGTTATTGCTGATCCCGTTTCAGTTAAGAATGGAAATGAGATATACAGCAGCCACTGTACAAACTGTCATGGAGTAAAAGGTAAAGGCGACGGTAAAAAATCAGTTAGCCTTAACAGTATACCATCTGACTTTACTTCACCTGCATTTCAAAAACAAACAGATGGCGCTTTATTGTATAAAATCTATTTTGGCCATAAAGACATGCCTGGATTTAAAAACAGGATCCCTGATAATGACGATGTAATAGAAGGTAGTTTTGGAAAAACACGCAGTCCGGGAGATCTGGTCAATTTTCTCAGAACATTTGCAAAATAAGATTCGCTTAATAAGGTATCTGAAAAAAAATAGTAAAAGTAAACAAGCAAAAAAGTGCTAGGCAGTAATGCTCTGCACTTTTTATTTATACCCTTCCATACTTAAGAGGCAATAAGGCCGGCACCTGCTTTTGGTATTCCACATAAGCATCACCATATTCCACCACCAGTTTCTTCTCCTCAAAATACATTCCTATCAAAGTATATAATGTAATACAAATACAACTGATCAGGTTATTCCAGTAAGGGGCATATAAATAGACCGCCCATACAAAAAGAAGAGTGCCCGTGTATAAAGGATGGCGAACATAGGTATGCATGCCCTTGGTTTGTAAAACAAGCGGGGCTGATTTACCCAGTATGGCATCAATTCCGCTCAGGTCCATAAAATATTTTTTAGTGCAGGCGATCATGATGGCAAGACCGGCAATGATCAGCATTATGGCAATGATCTTTTCAACCAACAAAGGTTGCCAGACAGGTAAAGAAACCGTTGACACATGTATATCTACTACTATGATCAATAACAGTGTTGCAAAAACGGAATACAGGAAACGGTAATACTTATAAGACCCATTCATTATTTTTATAGCCGCCTGCTTTACGAAACCCGATGCCAGGAAAGAATGCGATAATCCAAAAATCAGCCAGGCAATGATTAGCGGTATGTAAGAAATGAAATGCATGATAACTTTTTAGCCGTTGTTGGTCTTATGACCAACAATCATGATACTAATACTGCCCTGTTCCCAACAAAACCAAGGTACAGGCTTCCATCGGTTCTATTCCATTCTTCTTTGCCAGATCATATAACTCTTCATTCTCAGTACCCGGATTAAACACAATACGTTTAGGATGTAATGAAAGGATATAATCATAATATGCCTTCTGCAATTGCGGATTCAGGTAAAGGGTTACCGTATCCACTCCTTTTTCATCAGGATGTTCTGTAATAATATGTGTAGCGCCTATCAATCCCTCTTTTTTACCAATCGCAACCACCGGGTGCCCATACCGGTTCAATTTTTCCACGGCCAGATAACTATACCTTACCGGATTATCTGATGCCCCTAAAACAACGGTCTTTTTCATACCCTAAAATTAGTTCAATAATCATAAACGAATTAGCGGATTGCGGATTAACGGATTAATAAAATCCGCCAATTCGTTAATCCGCAATCCGCTAATCCTCCCTAACTTCCCTGCATGAAACGGTATTCTCTTTTATTGCTTCTGCTATTTAGTGTACTCAGCACCCGGGCCCAATGGAAACCGTTTCGTTTTGCCTTCCTTTCCGATACGCATATTGGCTCACCCAATGGCGGAGCGGAAGAAGATCTGCGGAGAACGGTAGCTGATATCAACCAGATGACAGATATCGCATTTGTGGTGATCACCGGCGATATTACAGAACTGGGTACTGATGCGGAGATCAAACTGGCCAAAGAGATCCTGGGTGAGCTGAAAGTTCCCTATTATATTATTCCGGGTAATCATGATAGCGGCTGGAGCGAAAGTGGTGGTGTAAGCTTTGGTAAACTATTCGGCAACGATAAATTCATCTTCGAGTACAATGGCATTACATTTCTCGGTTGTGCTTCCGGGCCCTATGTACGGATGAGTGATGGGCATATTCCACGTGATGCAGTTGTTTGGCTGGATGGGGAACTGAAAAAGATAGATCCTGAAAAACCTATTGTTTTTTTAAATCATTACCCGCTTGATAAGGAGCTTGATAACTGGTATGAAGCCATTGATCGTTTAAAAAAACACAATACCCTTGCCGTACTCTGCGGGCATGGACATAATAACCATACATTGAATTTTGAGGGGATCCCAGCGGTAATGGGCCGCTCCAATCTACGCGCCAAAGCGGCTTATGGTGGATATAACCTGGTGGATGTTCGAACAGATTCCATGCTCTTCTCTGAAAGAACCCCCGGTATTACTACTAAAAAAACATGGGCCGGTATTCCACTCGCGCAGCAGCATTATGATCTTACCAAAACCTATCCAAGGCCTTCTTATGCAGTAAATGATAGTTTCCCCAATGTAAAACATAGCTGGACCTATGCATCGGATGCCAATGTGATCTCTACACCTGCAGTAGCCGGCAAGCTGGTTATTTTCGGGAATAGTATTGGCAGGATTGATGCGCTTTCTCTATCAGACGGAAAGAAACAATGGTCGTTCAGTACAGGTAATGCTATTTATTCTTCGCCCGCCGTAAGTGGCAATCAACTGGTATTAGGTTCTGGTGATGGTAATATCTATTGTTTATCGGCAGATAAAGGAAAGCTGATCTGGCAATTCAAAACAGGTGCAGCCGTGTTGGGTTGCCCTTTAATAGATCATAATACGGTTTATATAGGTGGCAGCGACCATCATTTCAGGGCAATTGATCTGGGTTCAGGTAAAGAAATATGGAATTTTGATGAACTGGATGGGCCCGTTGTGAGCACACCGGTTCTTTACAAAGGAAGTATCCTCTTTGGTGCCTGGGACCGGAACCTTTATTCGCTCAATACTTTAGATGGTAAGCTTAACTGGAAATGGAATAATGGGTCTGCGGTGCGCAATTTTTCACCGGCAGCCTGTATCCCTGTGATCAAAGATGATGTGGTGTATATTGTAGCTCCCGACCGTTACCTTACGGCTATCGATTTTGAAAAAGGTACTACCCTATGGAGAAATAATGAATCAACGGTGCGGGAATCCATCGGTATTTCGGCAGATGGGCGCTTTGTATATGGCAAGACCATGAACGATACCATTGTGGCATTCCACACTTCAAGGGAAAAACAATCGCCTGCCTGGAAAATGGATTGCGGTTTTGGATATGAACACGTACCTTCTATGCTG
>CANGOX010000001.1 GCA_947455605.1 Chitinophagaceae bacterium | reverse complement strand
CTTACAAAGCATTAGCCGGTGCCTATAGCCGATTGGTGGGAGATGCCGGTTTCGGTATCCGTCTCAGCCTATATTATACGGTAGACAATGATGAGATGCAGGGTCCAACCGGCGCTGCAGATAACGACCGCCGTGATATTGCACGTTTTGCAGCCACTCCGGGTAATGCGCAGTTGACCAATCCGTTCAACCAGTTATTTACCGGGATTGAATATGCCAATATCTGTATCGCCAACATTCCTAAAATGGCTTTGTATACAAATGGAAGCGATAAAGAGAAAAAGCAATTGCAGCGTATGTATGGTGAGGCTTTAACACTGAGGGCTCAATATTATTATGAAGCGATCGTAAACTGGGGTGATCTGCCTGCGCATTTTAGTCCGGCATCACAATTGGCGAATGATAATCCATTCCCAACAAGAACAGACAGAGATAGTTTATACACCCGCCTGATTGCCGATCTGAAAGTTGCCTCAGACCTTGTTCCATGGAGAAACGAGCTGAGTGCCATTGGTGATGCAGCTGATGAGCGTATCACCAAAGGAACCGTAAAAGGCTTGCGGGCAAGATTGGCTTTATTCCGCGGTGGGTATTCTCTACGCAGCGACGGAAGTATGAAAAGAAATGCCGATTACCTGACTTATTACCAGATTGCAAGAGATGAGTGTAATGATATTATGACTTCAGGGCAACATTCGTTGAACCCAAGTTATAAAGCCCTTTGGAAAGATCAGGTTAATGCACATGCTGTTGCAGATCCACAGGGAGAATTATTATTCCAGGCGAGTGGTATTGGCGGGGTAGGAGCAGAAGACACCAAACTGGGATATTATAACGGACCAACTGTAAATAACCTGGGCAACAAAAGTATCAACGTATTACCTAACTATTTTTACCTGTTCGATTCAACAGATCTAAGAAGAGATGTTACTTGTGCGGTATATAATGTTGCTGCAGATGGCGTAACCAAAGTGGGACAAACCATAACAGCTATCTGCGATGGAAAATACAGAAGGGATTGGATCACCAATCCTTCCTATGCGCCAACCAATGCGATCCAGTATTTTGGATTGAAATGGCAGATCCTGCGTTACGCAGATGTAATGCTGATGTTTGCTGAAGCAGAAAATGAATTGAATGGACCAACAGCTGCAGCCTATACTGCGGTGAACCAGATCCGCAGAAGAGGATATGGCAAAGCTATTGGAACGGCTGATGCAACAGTTGATCTTCCTGCGGGATTAAGTAAATCTGCATTCTTTGATGCGGTTGTAAAAGAAAGATCTCTGGAACTGGGTGGTGAAGGGGTTAGGAAATTTGACCTGATCAGGTGGAATTTGCTGGCAACCAAGATCGCAGCAACCAAAGCTATCTTATTAGCGATGTCTACTTCTGCTGCTCCTTATAATAATTACCCAACGTCTATGTACTATAAAACAACCGGTACTTCAGATGATAATACCATCTCCGGAGGTTTATGGGCTAATTCATTTTATAAAGCTGCGCCTGCTGCAACACCAACAGGTTATACCAAAATCACCTGGATGAGTGCAGCCATTAACACTACGGCTCTGGCAAGATATGCGACAGGTTTTACAACAGGCAAATCAGAACTGGTGCCTATTCCACAACCTGCAAGGGATGCGAATATTAACCTGACACAAAATCCGGGGTATTAATAGACGCTGATTGTATATTTTTATAAGGCTGCCATTTTATGGCAGCCTTATATTTTTCAAATAGAATTTTATCAAATAAGCAACGGATGAATAAGATCACGAAAAAATTATCGCTCCTGGCTACCTCCCTTTTTTGTGGGCTGTTTTTATTTGCACAAAACAATCCTGCGTATCCGCCTTCTTTAACCGTAGCAAAAGACGGAAGCGGTAATTATAAAACTATTCAGGAAGCGATTAATGCTACCAGAGATCTTGGAAAAGTAACCGTAAAAATATTGATCAAAAAAGGTGTATACCATGAGAAAATAATTGTACCATCCTGGAAAACCAATATTTCATTGATTGGAGAAAACCGCGATAGTACCATTATTACCTGTGAAGATTTTTCAGGCAAATCCAATCCCGGTGGCACCGATGCTTTTGGGAAAGATAAATTCACAACCTATACCTCTTACACGATGCTGGTACAGGGGAATGATTTTTCTGCCGAGAATCTCACGATACAAAATACTGCAGGGCGTGTAGGACAGGCGGTAGCCTTACATGTGGAAGGAGACCGGGCTGTGATCAGAAATTGTAAGATCTTAGGTAACCAGGATACACTGTATGCAACTAAAGAAAACAGCCGCCAATATTATGATAACTGTTATATAGAAGGAACCACCGATTTTATTTTTGGAGAAGCCATTGCTGTTTTTCAGAACTGTACCATTAAAAGTTTAGTGAATTCCTATGTAACGGCTGCTTCTACCAGAGAGGCGCAGCCATTTGGTTATGTATTCTTTGATTGCAAACTGATAGCCGATACCGTTGCAAAAAAAGTTTATCTTGGCAGGCCCTGGCGATCATATGCCAAAACGGTTTTTATCCACTGTGAATTAGGAAGCCATATCATTCCCGAAGGTTGGGATCCCTGGAAAGGAGACACCATGTTTCCTGATAAGGAGAAAACGGTTTTTTATGCGGAATATAAAAACAAGGGAGCTGGGGCAATGGTTCAAGCACGAGTATCATGGTCTAAGCAATTAACCGACAAAGAAGTCAAATCATACACGGTCAAAAACATACTGGGCGGAAATGACCACTGGAATCCACAGATACAATAATCAGTTTCTTAATTTCATATAATGAGATCATTCAGTACTTTCTTTTGTTTATTTTTTTGTATAACCCTGTTGGCCCAGAAAAAAAATATTTCAAAAGTATGGGTAGCAGATAATGGCAATGGCACGTATCATAACCCGATCATCCATGCCGATTATTCAGATCCCGATGCGATCCGCGTGGGCGATGATTTTTATTTGATCTCATCTTCCTTTGCCGATATACCCGGTCTTCCCATACTGCATTCGAAGGACCTGGTTAATTGGGCCATCATCGGTCATGCATTGGTGAAACAACCTCCCTTTGAACATTTTGCAGTTCCGCAACACGGTAACGGGGTATGGGCACCGGCTTTACGTTATCACAAAGGGGAATTTTATTTGTATTATCCCGATCCTGATTTTGGTATTTATCTTACCAAAGCAAAAAATGCTGCAGGACCTTGGTCCGATCCGGTTTTGGTAGAAGCGGGTAAAGGGTTGATCGATCCCTGTCCATTATGGGATGAAGATGGTTCAGTGTATCTGGTACATGGATGGGCAGGTAGCCGTGCAGGAATCAAGAGTATTATCACCCTAAAAAAATTAAATACCGAAGGAACAAAAGTGTTGGATGCGGGTGTGATCGTTTATGATGGACATGAAACCGACCCTACGATTGAAGGCCCGAAGATCTACAAACGAAACGGGTACTACTACATTTTTGCTCCTGCAGGCGGCGTAACGGAAGGATGGCAATTGGCATTACGATCTAAAAATATATATGGTCCATACGAAAGAAAAGTGGTGATGGATAAGGGACTGTCAATTACCAATGGTCCGCACCAGGGCGCATGGGTTTCTACAAACACAGGAGAAGATTGGTTCTTACATTTTCAGGATAAGGGAGTATATGGAAGAGTGGTACATCTGCAGCCAATGAAATGGGTTAACAATTGGCCCGTAATAGGTGTTGATGCAGATGGTGATGGAAAGGGCGAACCGGTGATCAATTACAGGAAGCCAAATGTTGGTAAAACCTGGCCGGTAGAAACACCTGCTGATAGTGATGAGTTTAATGAGCCAGTATTAGGAAAGCAATGGCAATGGGCTGCCAATCCAAAAGGAACCTGGCACTTTATGAATACAGCAAACGGAACGCTTCGTTTGTATTCAGATAAATTGCCTGATAGTGCGAAAAGTTTATGGGATGCCTCGAATGTGGTATTACAAAAGTTTCCGGCAGAAGAATTTACTGCAACAACGAAACTAAAGTTTAGTCCTAACGCCAAACTCGGTAATGAGAAAACAGGATTGGTGATCATGGGGTATAGTTATGCCAATATGGGTGTGAAAAATCTGAAAGATGGCAACTACCTGGTGTATACCGTTTGCAAAGAAGCAGTAAAAGGAAGATCAGAAATAGAAAAGATCATTCAAAAAATCAATACCGAATCTGTTTATCTGCGCGTGAAAGTGACAAAGGGGGGTAAATGCCTTTTTGGCTATAGTACTAACGGGAATCAGTTTACTTATATGGATGACAGTTTTCAGGCAGAACAGGGTAGATGGATCGGTGCGAAACTGGGATTGTTCTGTACAAGGGAAACGCAGATCAATGATTCAGGCTATGCAGATTTTGATTGGTTCCGGTTTGAGGCGATCCAATAAACAGAAAATTTGCATTAACCTCATGCTTCAGCTGGGGTTTGATGATAAGCGATAACGTTTGCGCAGTTTCACTTTTAAAGGTTCTGTAAAAAGCTTAGTTTAGTCATTCAAAAATCACTTGCCATGAAATACCTCTATCTGATCGGAGTATTCTCCCTTATCTCATTTTCATCCATTGCTCAATCCAAAGATTTTAAATCAGTTACAGCCGCTGTAGAAAAATTACGCAAAGCAATGATCGATGGCGACAGGTCTTCCCTGGAAAGCTGTGCATCCGATAGTTTAAGCTATGGCCACTCTGGTGGTATGGTGGAGAATAAAGCAGAATTTGTTGAACATATCGCAAGTGGGAAATCTGATTTTGTTACCATTGAACTTTCTGAACAAACAATCTCTGTAAAGCAGAATACAGCAGTGGTCCGTCATACACTCAATGCAACCACCAATGATGGTGGCAAGCCCGGTACAGTTAAGATCAAAGTACTGCTGGTTTTTGAAAAAGAAAAAGGCCAATGGAAATTATTAGCCCGGCAGGCAGTAAAACTCCCCTAGCGAACTTTCGTTCCTTTGTGTCTTTGCGGTAAAATAGCTTAACCGCAAAGGCGCCATGCCGCAAGGCTGCGTGAGGAAGAATTACTCGTCTAATCCTTCTTTAGATGTAGACTCACGAATGAAGAGTTGCGGCGGTAAGATCTTTCTTTCAAAATCTTTTACCGGTCTCTTGCTTTCAATTAATTGGATCAGCAGTTCAGTTGAAAGTTCTCCCATTTCAAATGCGGGTTGTCTTACCACTGATAAGGATGGAGATAACAGATCAGTAAGATCAAGATTAGAGAATCCGATCAATGCCACATCATCCGGTACTTTTATTTTTCTTTTCTTGAAATAACGAAGACAATTGGTGGTGAGCTTATCTGCTGATGCAATAATGGCATCCGGTTTCTTCTTCAGCTTCAATAATTCGTTCAAAGCATTCTCAACCTCATTATACAGCATACCTCCATGCAGGCAATGCTGGATATATTGTTCATCATAGGGAACACCATGGTCTTCCAGTGCTTTCCGGTAACCTGCCAGTCTTTCTTTGGTGATAGACAGGTATTCTGAGCCTGCCAGTGCAGCAATATGTTGATAGCCGCTTTTGATCAGGTGTTCAGTTGCATCATAAGCGCCTTTGAAATTATCAACGATCACTTTATGGGTATCCATCTCATCTACGATCCTGTCGAAGAACACAATAGGGAAGCCACGGTCGTGCAGGTTCTTTAAATGACTTAGGTCCTGTGTTTCTGAAGAAACAGAAACCAGCAAACCATCAATAGAACGCGAAGCCAGGTATTGTACGTTAAGCACTTCCCGGTCATAAGATTCATGACTCTGGGCAATGATCACATTATAGCCTTTATCGTACGCGATCGATTCTATCCCATTAATGATCTGAGAAAAGAAACTATTGGCGATCTCACATACAATGATGCCGATAGACCGGCTTCTTTTTTCTTTTAAACTGAGGGCAATGGGATTTGGGCGGTAATTGATCTTCTCGGAATACTCCAAAACCAACTTTTTGGTTTCAGGACTGATCTCATAACTGTCGCGAAGTGCCCTCGATACCGTGGAGGTAGAAAGTCCCAGCGCTTTAGCAATATCTTTTATGGTAACCGCTTCAAACTTCATGATACCTGTTTAAGGCCCTAAGGGCGCCCGGGTTGTTTCGGGGGTTTAAAAATACACTATTTATGGAACCGCCTCATATAAGCCCTGAAATGCCGTAAAAAGCCCCTGTTTTTCAGCGCGTCATCGCCTGTTTTAAAAAAATAAAAACAAGCTTTGATCAATCGGCTGAAATCGTTTGCTGTGGCTGATTTAACTACCATCGTTACCGGGAACGATTGCGTAAATAAAAAGTCATTTTGTGTGCTAAACTGATGAATATCTGAGTAGCATTGTAACTGATAATGAAGTCCCGGACCTGTGAAAAGCTTCATGTAAAAATTGCCTGCCATGTTATTGAAAAAAAAAGCATGCTTCCCGTTAGAAGGGAGTGATAAAACTGCTTTCAGTAGCCGTGAGGGATCATTATTGGCAATACCCTGTCATTTTTTTGTTGGATTATATAAGCAAGCAGTAAAACAAAACTATACGGCTAAACCCGTGTAGTTTTTTTATGTCTATACCTTACCATTCATGAATTTCAAAACAACGCACTGCAGATGAAAAGGATCTTTTTTTGTTTATCACTTCTTGTACTAATGGCGTTTGGCGTACCCGAACACAAGGTTACCATTTTCATGATCGGTGATTCTACCATGGCCGATAAACCGCTGAACGATAATCCTGAGAAAGGATGGGGGCAGTTATTCCCTCAATATTTTACTGACGCGGTTCAGGTAAGAAATTACGCGGTAAACGGAAGAAGCACTAAAAGTTTTATCAAAGAAGGACGATGGGATTCGGTGATGAAATACATGAAAAAAGATGATTGGGTGTTTATCCAGTTTGGACATAACGATTCCAAGATCGAAGACAGCAACCGTTATGCGGCACCACAAACATTATATAGAGCCAACCTGATTCGATTTGTAAATGAAGCAAGGGCCAAAGGTGGTAACCCGATACTGGTTACACCGGTAATGAGAAGAAAATTCGATGCAAAAGGAAAATTTGAAGATACTCACGGTGAGTACCCGTCGGTAGTAAGAGCGGTTGCCAAAGAACTGAATGTGCCCATGATAGATCTCCACACATCTAGCCGGAAATTAATTGAAGAACATGGCGTGGAAGGTTCCAAAAAATTATTTCTTTGGATGGATCCAAAACATTTTAAAGCAGCGCCTGATGGTAAAAAGGATGACACCCATTTTTCGGAATATGGAGCATCATCGGTTGCTTCATTGGTTTGTGCAGAGTTACGCGAAAAGAAGATCGCTTTAGCTCATGAATTAAAACCTTCTGCACATCCTGAGAAACTTGCTTACGAATTGCCTAAGATCTATCAACCCAATTTCAAAAAAGACACTTTCAATATTGTAGCGTATGGCGCAAAAGGGGATGGGGTTACACTGAATACAAGGGCTATTCAAGAGGCCATTGATGCTGCTTTCAAAAATGCGGGAGGGATTGTTGTGATCCCTTCGGGACTATGGTTAACAGGCCCCATCGTATTAAAAAGCAATGTTGCATTGCATACCAACAGCGGCGCATTGATCACATTTACACCAGACAGAACGCAATATCCATTAACCGCATCCTCTTTTGAAGGAGTGGCAGCAGCCCGATGCCAGTCGCCCATTTCTGCCACCAACGCTGAAAATATTGCCATTACCGGGGAAGGAATTTTTGACGGCTCTGGAAGTACATGGAGGCCGCAGAAAAAAGATAAACTTACAGAATCAGAATGGAAAAAACTGGTAGCTTCCGGAGGGGTTTTGTCTGAAAATAAAACCAACTGGTTTTCATCTGAAAGCGCTTTAAAAGGTTCGATCACTGGCGATGTAGGTAAACTTGCCTCCGGAAAATCATTGAAAGATTTTGAAGAGGTGCGCGATTTTCTGCGCCCGAATTTTCTTAGGATCACTAATTGCTCCAATATATTACTTGATGGGGTAACGTTTGAGAACTCACCTGCATGGACATTACATCTGGCAGAAAGTAAACATATTACCCTGAAAAATGTAACCGTAAAAAATCCCTGGTATGGGCAGAATACAGACGGTATTGATCTGGAATCATCTTCCAATATATTAATGGACGGCTGTTCTTTTGATACGGGGGATGATGGAATCTGTATTAAATCAGGCCGGGATGAAGAGGGCAGAAAAAAGGGTATCCCAACCGAAAATCTGATCGTACAAAACTGTACGGTTTACCATGCACACGGTGGTTTTGTAGTAGGTAGTGAAATGAGTGGTGGCGCAAGGAATCTCTATGTTTCCAACTGTTCTTTTATCGGAACAGATGTGGGATTACGTTTTAAAACCACCCGGGGACGGGGCGGGATAGTTGAGAATATTTATGCATCTAATATTGTTATGAAAGATATTCCCGGCGAAGCCATATTGTTCGATATGTATTATATGGCCAAAGATCCTGTACCGCTGGCAGGAGAAAAAAGAGAAATGCCAAAGATTGAAACCTTGCCTGTAACTGAAGCTACACCTGTGTTCCGTGGATTCTATATCAACAATATAGTTTGTAATGGGGCTGAAAAAGGGGTGTTTGTTCGGGGTATTCCCGAAATGCAGATCAGCAATATCAACCTCACTAACCTTACCCTCCAAACCAAAAAAGGAATTGACTGTACCGAAGGTAATAATGTCAATTTCAATAATATCCGGTTGGTTACCAGCGAATCGGATCCCCTTATCTATTTACAGAACAGCGGTAATATTCAATTCAATAATGTGAGCTATAATGGCTCCCCGGCAGTATTATTCAGCGTGAATGGCGAAAGGAGCAAAAATATTAAGGTTACCCAAACAGATTTATCCAAACCAAAGAATAAGTCAGCATACGCTTTTGGCGCAAATGCCTCATCTTTAGAATTCAAGTAAAACCATATGAGAAAAATTTTCTGTTTAGTAATTATTTTAGCAGGGCTCTCCACTACTAATCTGCAGGCACAATCCCCGGCAGAAAAAATGGCGGCTACCGTAATGACCATCTGGAAGGATTCCTTGTTTTCCGATCCGTCAAAACCCGCTAAATGGACCTATGATCAGGGCGTGATCTTAAAAGGGATTGAAGGATTATGGTACAAGACCGGCGATGGAAAATATTTTAATTACATGCAGAAATGCATGGATTTTTTTGTGAATGATAAAGGAGAGATCAGAACCTACAAAGCATCCGATTATAATCTTGATAATGTGCTGTGCGGAAGGATACTCATGACTTTATACAATGTAACATCCAAAGACAAATATTATAAAGCCGCACTCACACTTCGGGAGCAGTTAAAAACACAACCTCGCACAAATGCAGGAGGTTTCTGGCATAAAAAGATCTATCCTTACCAAATGTGGCTAGATGGCCTTTATATGGCAGAACCCTTCTATGCAGAATGGTCGGCTACATATAACGAACCTGCTGCTTTTGATGATATCGCGCACCAGTTCATTGAAATGGAAAAACATGCGCGTGATGCAAAGACCGGTTTATTATACCATGGCTGGGACGAAAGTAAACAACAGAAATGGGCCAATCCGCAAACCGGGTTGTCGCCACATTTTTGGGCAAGAGCCATGGCATGGTATGGAATGGCATTAGTGGATGCCCTGGAAAATTTTCCTGATGCCAATAGTAAGAAAGATTCGATCAAAGCCATATTAAAACGTTTTGCCGATGCCATCCAAAAAGTACAGGACCCTGCAACCGGTTTATGGTACGATATCATTAATATGCCCACTGCAAAAGGTAATTACTTTGAAGCTTCTGCCAGCAGCATGTTTGTATGTGCCATCGCAAAAGCTGTGAGACTGGGCTTTTTACCCGCTTCCTATTTAGCCATTTCAAAAAAAGGATATGTCGGCATCCTGAAAAAATTCCTCGTTACAGATGCCAATGGACAAACGAATCTGGAAGGAACCGTAAGTGTGAGTGGATTGGGTGGTACGCCTTATCGTGATGGTAGTTATGCCTATTATATGAGTGAGAAAGTGATCGTGAACGACCCAAAAGGAGTGGGTGCTTTCTTACAGGCCGCCAATGAAATGGAATTAGTGCCTACACTTGGAACGGCCAAAGGCAAAACTGTACTATTGGACGACTGGTTCAATTCAGAAAAGAAAAAAGATATCATAGGCATAGAAAAACCATACCATTATAAATGGTATGAAATGTATAATAACGGGATCTCTTTATTAGGACATGTATTTAACAGCTTTGGGGTACAAACCAAAACATTGAGTGCTGCACCCACAGCAGCTAACCTGAAGCAGGCAGATATTTATCTGATCATTGATGCAGATAATCTGGCAGATAACCCTACTCCTAATTATGTACAACCAAAAGATGCGGAAGAAGTGTACAATTGGGTAAAGGCCGGTGGTATATTGGTTTTGCTGCATAACGATAAGGGCAATGCAGAGTTTGAACATTTTAATATTCTGGCTGAAAAATTCGGGATCCATTATAACGAAGACAGTTATAACCGTGTGATCGGAACCCAATACGAAATGGGTAGAATAGATATTCCGGCTGGCAACCCTATTCTCCCTAACGAGAAAAAGATCTACCAGAAAGAAATATCCAGTATTGGCGTGAAAGGTCCGGCAGTGGCTATGTTGAAAAAGGACGACCTGATCATTTTTGCCGTAGCTAAAGTGGGTAAGGGAACTGTATTTGCAACAGGCGATCCCTGGTTATACAATGAATATACCGATAACAGAAAGCTGCCTTTGGAATATGAAAATTTTAAAGCTGCTAACGACCTTGTTTCATGGCTCATCAAACAAATACCGGCGAGGGCACCTAATTCAAAAAAATAGTGAGAAAGATCATATCTAATATCATTTTTGGGATTCTTGTGGTCACAGGATTGTTTCTTGTAAACAATGTTTGTGCCCAAAAATCAGCCAAAATGATCATTGTGGATATAGCAGGGCATGGTGACTTTACCGGTATACAGGATGCGATCAACAGTTTGCCGGATAATGCAACTTCGCCCAGAGTAATCTTTATAAGAAATGGGGATTACAAGGAAAAGATCTTCATCGAAAAGAATTTTGTTTCACTGGTTGGTGAAGATAAAATGTATACACATTTAATGATCTCATTGGCAAGAGATGTATGGCGTTGCGAGAACCGTGATGATTGGGGAGTAGCTACCATTAATCTTAAAGGCAATGATATTGTTCTTGAAAATCTGAGTATCACAAACAGCTTTGGATTCGATAATATCAATAACAAAGAAGGGATTCATATTGATTGTCCTGCCGATAGCCTCAATCATTACAAAACAGTAAAGCGCGACGGGCATCAGATGGCTTTGCGCAGTTTTGGTACCACACGCCTGATCGTTCGTAACTGTATCCTTCGTGCATTTGGAGGCGATACGGTAAGCCCCTGGAATACAGATAACGGTATGTTCTATTTCAAAGATTGTTTAATGGAAGGAGGCGTTGATTTTTATTGCCCCCGCGGGTGGGCTTATGCCGAGAACTGTGATTTTGTAGCGCATGGAAATACGGCTGCTATCTGGCATGACGGATCAAAATATAAGGATTCGAAAACCGTTTTGGTGAATTGTCGTTTTCGTGGAGAGGATGGTTTTAAATTGGGGCGTTATCACCGAGATGCACAATTCTATCTGATCAATTGTTCTTTTGCAAAGAATATGGCGGATGCGCCTGTATACTTAAACCCATCCAATCCGCAGAATGTGATACAGTGGGGGCACAGGGTTTATTTTTTCAATTCTCACAAAGAAGGGGGTGATTATACATGGCATGCAGATAATCTGCAAACAGCAGAAGGTTCACCAACTGTAAAGATGATCAATGTGAAATGGACATTTGGCGGAAAATGGGATCCTGCAACAGCACCAACCGTTATAGATAAAAAGAACACAGAAAGCAAAAAATCAGGAATCTCAAAAACAACCGGTACCGATCAGATAAAAGGATGGCATACAATGATTCTCCCACCGGAAGTAACCGTTGATCCGATGGCTGAAAATATGCTCCTATACCAGCGCGCAGCAGGCGGATGGCCGAAAGCTGTGAATGAAGTGAAAGTAGATTACACAAAGCAATTATCTGAAGCAGAGAAGAAAGCAGTTATTGCTGATTCCATGCATATAGATGCAACCATTGATAATAATGCTACAACCAGAGAGATCCGTTACCTGGTAAAAGCCTTTAAACAAACCAGTAATGCAACTTATCTGGCAGCAGCAGAAAAAGGAGTCCGCTATTACCTGAAAGCACAGTACGCCAACGGTGGCTGGCCGCAATATTATCCCGATTCAGCTTTATACAGAAGCCAGATCACTTACAACGATGATGCCATGGTGAATGTGCTAAATGTATTACAGGATATTGTTGAATCAAAAAATGATCTGGATGTTATCAGCCGTTCTTATCTGCCGCAGATAAAAGATGCCGTGCAAAGAGCCATTCAATGTATCCTGAAAACACAATTGCTGGTGGGTGATAAACTTACTGCGTGGTGTGCTCAATACAATAAAAGAACATTGGTTCCAGAAATGGCCAGAAAATTTGAATTGGTTTCGATCAGTGGTAGTGAATCAGTAGGGATCGTTCGGTTCTTAATGAGAATAAAAGAACCTTCTTCTCAGATCAGACAGGCAATAACCTCTGCGGTTGATTGGTTTGATCAGGTAAAGATCAAGGGCTATCAATATGTAGATATTGCTGCCCCAGATCAACCCAAAGGAAAAGACAGGGTTATTTTACCCGATGCCAACAGCACCATCTGGGCCAGGTTCTATGAGATCGGCACCAACAGACCTTTTTTTAGCGGAAGGGACAGCCAAAAAAAATATGATGTAAAAGATATTGAAGTGGAAAGACGAACCGGGTATGGCTGGTATGGAACATGGCCATCGAAATTGCTAAGTACAGAATATCCTAAATGGGCAAAAGAGAATTTGAAATAATAGATAGCACATGCAACTAACGAAAAAAATATTAGCACAAATAAAGCCGCAGGAGCTGGCTCCGGCTGAATCATTATTTGCTCTGCCCGAAAAGGTTTTGCAGTTTGGAACAGGTGTTTTACTGCGTGGATTGCCCGATCATTTTATTGATAAGGCAAATAAGCAAAATGTTTTTAATGGCAGAGTGGTGGTGATCAAATCAACCGCTACCGGGGGTACAGACGCATTTAAAGAACAGGATGGACTTTTTACCTTACTCGAACGTGGCGTTGAGAATGGAAAACCTTCTGAAAGAACATTTATCAATGCATCCATCAGTCGTGTTTTATCCGCAAATGAAGAATGGGATAAAATAGTACAATGTGCGGCAGACCCGGAGATAAGACTGATCATATCAAATACAACAGAAGTGGGTATCAATTACCTCGAATCGGATGTGAAAGCCAAAAAACCACAATCATTTCCGGGAAGGGTTTTGTCAATTTTAATGACACGCTATGAGATCTTTGAAGGTAGTGCGGAATCGGGAATGGTGATCATTCCAACAGAACTGATCGTGGATAACGGAACGAAACTGAAAGAAATTGTTTTGAAACTTGCTGTACAGAAAGGAGTATCTGAAACCTTTTTGAACTGGCTTAAAACAGCCAATGACTTTTGTAATTCATTGGTGGATTGTATCGTTCCTGGTAAACTGGCAGATGCAGAACAGCTAGAAGCTGAAAAACAACTGGGTTATGAAGATAAGCTGATGATCATGTCAGAGCCTTATCGCCTATGGGCTATCGAAACCAACAGTGAAAGAACCAAAAAAATACTTTCCTTCAGTCAGTGTGATACAGGTTTAGTATTGGCGCCGGATATCAATAAGTTCCGTGAATTAAAACTTCGTTTGCTGAATGCAACGCATACATTATCCTGCGGACTGGCACATTTATCCGGTTTTACTACTGTAAAAGAAGCCATGCAGCATGAGACATTCACCAATTTTGTTGCTTCGCTTATGTTGCAAGAGATCAGCCCATTGATCGTACAAAACAATATAACACTCGCAGAAGCGCATCAATTTGCCGCTCAGGTGATCGATAGGTTTAAGAATCCTTTCATTGAACATCTTTGGTTAAATATAACGGCCCAGTATAGTTCTAAAATGGCCATGCGTACCGTTCCGCTGATCGAGAAACATTATTCGATAAGTAATGAAGTGCCTGAACGGATGGCAGTGGGTTTCGCTGCGTTTATTGCCTTTATGCAATCAACCAAAAAGGATGAAGTTCAATATTATGGAATGAACGGAGAAAGATCTTATAAGATCAATGATGATAAAGCTTCTATTCTTTATGCGCATTGGCAAACACCTGACCAGCAAACGATGGTTAATCATATATTGACAGATGTTTCTGTATTTGGTACCGACCTGACCCAATATCCGGGTTTTGCAGAAGCTGTTAACAGTCATCTTTCATCATTAAGAAACCAAGGTGCAGAAAATACGCTACGGTCTATCTTTGCCAAAAAATCAGTCGCATGAGTACTCAAAAGAACATATTACAGGTTCATCCCAAAGACAATGTATTGGTTGCCCTTCACGATCTTTCTAAAGGGTCTGTGGTAAACTTTAATGGTGTTGATTATATATTGCAGGATGATATTCTTGCCAAGCATAAATTCTTTATGAATGATATGCAGCCAGGCGATGAGATCATTATGTATGGTGTATTAGTGGGTAAGGCACAGATGGCTTTACATGCGGGTAACCTGATGAGTACTTCCAATACCAAACATGCCGCTGATCCTTTTGTCTTCAGGCCTTATCATTATCAGTGGCAGGCACCGGATGTTTCCAAATATAAGAACAGAACCTTTAATGGTTATCACCGATCCGACGGACGGGTGGGTACGGCCAATTACTGGTTATTCATGCCTACCGTTTTTTGTGAGAACAGAAACCTCGATGTGATCAAGGAGGCGCTACACACACAATTGGGTTATGAAGTAACCGATAAGTACAAGAAAAAAACCAAACTGCTGCTTGAATTATACAAGAGTGGCGCAGATATTTCCAAAGCAGATCTTACCATCAAAGAATCTGATGTGATCACACAAAGGGTATTTAAAAATGTAGATGGCATCAAATTCCTTAACCACCAGGGAGGATGCGGCGGAACCAGACAGGATGCTGCTACCTTAAGTAAACTGCTTGCCGCTTATGCAGATCATCCCAATGTGGCCGGTGTTACCATTTTGAGCCTGGGTTGTCAGCATCTGCAAACACAAAACCTGCTGGATGATATCAAAAAACATAATCCCGGATTTGATAAAACGCTCTATGTTTTTGAACAACAGCAATCACAGAGCGAAGAGCAACTGATCACTGAAGCGATTAAAAAAACATTTGAGGGTCTGGTTGAGATCAATAAACTGGAAAGAAAACCGGCCTCACTTGATAAATTATGTATCGGCGTAAAATGTGGTGGTAGTGATGGGTTTAGTGGTATCTCAGCAAATCCGGCTGTAGGTTATTGTTCGGATCTGGTGGTTGGATTGGGCGGAAAAATATTACTCGCAGAATTCCCTGAATTATGCGGAGCCGAGCAACAGCTGATCGACAGAACGATAGATGAAGCAGCGGCAAAAAAGTTCATTCACCTCATGACCACCTATAACAGCCAGGCACAAAGTGTGGGTTCAGGGTTTGATATGAATCCGTCTCCCGGCAATATCAAAGATGGCCTGATCACCGATGCTATTAAAAGTAATGGTGCAGCAAGAAAAGGCGGCAACTCTCCCGTAGTAGATGTATTGGATTATACAGAACCTGCTACAAATCCCGGCTTAAGCCTGGTTTGTACACCCGGAAATGATGTGGAAGCAACCACAGGTGAAGCCGCCAGTGGAGCAACTTTGATATTATTTACCACAGGTTTGGGTACACCTACCGGAAACCCGGTTTGCCCAACTATTAAAGTGGCAACCAATACAGCACTCACCAAAAGAATGGGTGATATCATTGATATCAACACCGGCCCAATCATTGATGGAGAAAAAACCATTGAAGAAATGGGAGAAGAAATTCTGGAGTACTGCATCAAAGCTGCCAGCGGAGAAGTGATACCGAAAGCCGTGTTATTAAATCAGGATGATTTCATACCCTGGAAGCGGGGAGTAAGCTTGTAGAGAGAGTTTGGGGTTTGGAGTTTGGAGTTTGGAGTTTGGAGTTTGGAGTTTGGAGTTTGGAGTTTGGAGTTTGGAGTTTGGAGTTTGAGACACCTTGTTTAGCGCAAGCTAAACAAAAATCGTCCCATCAGGACGGTATATCGGTAGCTAACATGATGCATTGATGAATGCGTTTATTACAACGAATCGAATGTTTACAACGAATTAATAAATACGATGAAAAAGTTTTTAGACGAGAATTTTCTGTTATCAAACCAAACAGCGCAGCAGTTGTATCATGGTTATGCGAAAGAGATGCCCATTATCGATTATCATTGTCATTTATCTCCACAACAGATTGCCAATGATCACCAGTTTGAAAACCTGACGCAGGTGTGGTTGTATGGAGATCATTATAAATGGAGGGCCATGCGTACCAATGGGGTGGACGAAAGTTATTGTACCGGTGCACAGTCCGACAGAGATAAATTCAAACAATGGGCAGTAACCGTTCCTTATACATTGCGCAATCCACTTTACCACTGGACGCATCTCGAGCTGCAGCGTTATTTTGGTGTGAATGATATTTTGAATGCAGACACTGCTGATAAGATCTATGATACCTGTACGGCCTTACTGCAAACAAAAGAGTATTCGGTTAAGAACCTATTACGTAAAATGAATGTGGCATTGGTATGTACAACAGATGATCCTGTTGACTCACTGGAATATCATCTTCAGATAAAGAAAGATGGTTTTGAAATTCCCATCCTGCCTGCCTTTCGTCCGGATCAGGCGATGAATGTAACCAGTGCGGAAAACTTCAACGCCTATATTAAGAAGCTGGAAATTGTTAGCGGGATCGCGGTTTCATCCTTTGATGATTTTCTCTATGCATTACAAAGCCGTCATGATTTCTTCGCCTCTGTGGGTTGTAAAGTTTCCGACCATGGCTTAGAGGAGATCTATGCAGAAGATTTTACCGGATCTGAGATCGATACCATTTTTAATAAGATCCATGCAGGCAAACAGCTCAATGATAGTGAACAGCGTAAATTCAAATCAGCTATGCTGGTACATTTTGCAGAATGGGATTGGGAGAAAGGCTGGGTACAGCAATTTCACCTTGGGGCATTGCGTAATAATAATGATCGCATGCTTCAGCAATTGGGCCCTGATACCGGATGGGATTCTATCGGCGATTTTTCTCAGAGTAGGGCATTGGCAAAATTCATGACCAAACTGGATAATGATAACAAACTGGCTAAGACGATCATTTATAACCTCAATCCCGCAGACAATGAAATGATGGCTACGATGATCGGAAATTATAATGATGGTTCTGTTGCGGGCAAGATCCAGTTTGGTTCTGCCTGGTGGTTCCTTGATCAGAAAGATGGCATGGTGAAACAGATGAATGCCTTGTCTAATATGGGGCTCCTGAGTAGGTTTGTAGGTATGTTAACTGATTCCAGAAGTTTCTTATCTTATCCCCGTCATGAATATTTCAGAAGAATACTCTGTAATCTTTTTGGTGAAGAGATAGAAAATGGAGAATTGCCAAATGATATGGAATGGGTTGGTACAGTGATAAAGGATATCTGTTTTCACAATGCCCGAAATTATTTTGGATGGCAGTTAACCATACCTTACTCCGTTAAGTAAGACATTACCTGTGCAATCGTTTTCGTAATTAATTCAGGCATTTTTTGCCGGAATCTGTAAGCTTTGTATCAATACATTACTTTTAAACTTATAATCTGCATTTCAATATGGCTGCCACATCATTCAATTTAACGGGAAAGATCGCATTGGTTACCGGTTGCAACAAAGGTATAGGTAAAGCCATGGCTATCGGACTGGCAGAAGCCGGTGCAGATATTATTGGTGTGTCCGGTTCACTGGAATTAGCGGGTAGTGATATTGAAAAGAAAATTCAGGCCTTGGGAAGAACTTTCAAAGCCTATGCTGCCAATCTTTCAGATCGTGAAGCCTTGCATACTTTTATCAACAAACTGAATGCAGAAAATCCTGTGATCGATATTCTGGTGAATAATGCGGGAACTATTATGCGCAAACCCGCAGCAGAACATCCGGATGAATATTGGGATACCGTATTATCACTAAATCTGGATGCACCCTTTATCCTTGCCAGAGAACTGGGTAAAAAAATGATCGAAAGAGGATCCGGAAAAATCATATTCACCTGCTCATTACTCAGTTTTCAGGGAGGCATCAATGTGCCGGGTTATGCAGCCAGTAAAGGTGCATTAAGCAGTCTGTTAAAAGCATTGGCTAACGAATGGGCATCCAAAGGTGTAAATGTAAATGGCATTGCACCGGGATATATTGCCACGGATAACACCGAAGCTTTACGCAATGATCCGGAAAGAAGTGCTTCCATTCTCTCAAGAATACCTGCGAACCGCTGGGGACAACCCGAAGATTTCAAAGGCCCCGTTGTGTTTTTAGCATCAGATGCAGCATCTTATGTAAATGGAACTATTTTGGTAGTGGATGGAGGATGGATGGGTAGGTAAGTTGTTGGTTTATTGGTTTACTTGATTATTAGTAACCCAAAAAGCCCAACAGCGAATAAACCAATAAACCAATAAACAAGTAAACCAATAAACGATATGGAAATTCGATTCCAGGCAAGCCCAAAAGAAGTAAAAGGAATGAGTACCGAAGAGCTCCGCTCTAATTTTCTGGTACAACAAGTGATGAAAGCCGATGAGATCACATTGGTATACTCTCATTTTGATCGTGTGATTGTTGGTGGCGTAAAACCCATTAAAGAAAAAGTATCCCTGCCAAATGAAGCGGAGCTTCGCGCAGAATACTTTTTGGAGAGAAGAGAATTAGGTATCATCAATGTAGGAGGAGCCGGTGTACTAGAAGCAGATGGTGTTGTGTATGAATTGAATAAACTGGATGCTGTATACCTGGGTAAAGGCACCAAAGAGGTTTCTTTTGCGAGTAGATCAGCAACAGATCCGGCAAGTTTCTTCTTGATGTCTACAACAGCACATCATACGTATCCTAACAGGAAGATGACCAAAGAAGAAGCGTCTCCTGTAAACCTGGGCGATCAGGCTACTGCCAACAAAAGAACCATCTACAAATACATTCACCAGGATGGGATACAAAGTTGCCAGTTGGTTATGGGCTTAACAGTTTTGGCCGATGGCAGTGTTTGGAATTCGGTTCCGCCGCATACCCATACCCGCCGTATGGAAGTCTATTTCTATTTTGATGTGCCGGAGCAACACCGCATCTTCCATTTAATGGGAGAGCCGCAGGAAACCCGTCATATCGTAATGGCCAATCATGAAGCTGTGATCTCACCACCATGGTCTGTACATTGCGGACCAGGCTCAACCAATTATGGTTTTATTTGGGCGATGGCTGGTGAGAACTATACATTCACAGATATGGATCCTGTTGCAATCGGAGACATGAAATAATTATGAATCCTACCCTATGAATAATGTTTTATGCATGGGCGAATTACTATTGCGTTTGTCTCCCTCTCCCAAAGATGGAAGGGCCGACAAAAACCCTATGCTCTTATTCGTAGGCGGTGCCGAAGCCAATGTGGCTACCGCTTTGGCAGGATGGAATATTCCCGTAACTTATTGTACCGTATTGCCGGATAATTTTATGTCGCAATACGTGATTCAATACCTCCAGCGAAAAAAGATCGATACATCTCCCATCTTATTTTCCGGTAACAGAATAGGCTTATATTACTTAGAAACAGGTGCCGATATCAAAGGTGGGGTGGTTTACGATCGTGACCGTTCTTCTTTCTCCGAACTGAAAAGAGGGATGATCAATTGGGATCAGATATTTGAAGGGATCAGCTGGTTTCATTTTACGGCGATCAGCCCAGCTATCAATGAAAGTGTGGCTGATGTTTGTCTGGAAGCTTTGGAAGCCGCATCCAAAAGAAATATCACGATCTCTGTTGATCTTAACTACCGTTCCAAACTCTGGAAATATGGAAAGCAGCCATTTGAAGTAATGCCCCAACTGGTACAATATTGCGATGTGATTATGGGTAATATATGGAGTGCCAATACTTTATTAGGTACAGTTATAGATGAACAGATCCATGATAAAAAAACAAAGAAGGCATACACTGATCATGCGGAAGCTACGTCACGGGAAATCATGCAGAAATTCCCCAAGTGCAAAGTGGTAGCCAATACTTTCCGGTTTGACAGTGCAAACGATCATATTTTTTATTACACCACTTTGCTCATCAATGGCAAAGCCTATATCTCCAACGAATTTACCTGCGCCGGTGTAGTAGACAGGTCAGGAAGTGGAGACTGTTTTATGGCAGGATTGATCTATGGACTATTAACTAATCCCGATCAGCCACAGGAACTTCTCAATTACGCTACTGCTGCCGCCTTCGGTAAACTACAGGAGCAGGGTGATGCAACGGATCAGGATGTGTTAACCGTTGAGGAAGAATCCAAAGGATAACACTCTGCGTTAACTCCCTGTACTCCCCTTCTCCGCGGTGAATATTACTCTATAATTTTATTCTGTTTTGAATTGAAATATGCTTTCACCGCATAGGCAGGGCGATGCAGCGTTAACCGCAGAGAGAATATTTCTCAAACAAAAATCGCACCCCGTACAAGTACAGAATGCGATCCTTTATCATCTCACAACAAAAAATACTTAGATCTTGATTTTGATCACGAGCTTTTTAATAGGCCCTTCGCCGATCATCGGTGCATGCACATCTTCCGGATAGAAAATAGCAAACTGGTTATCCGTCATGCCAAAGAACATATCCGGTGCATCATCATAAAACAACACGTCTTTCTCTGCATTATATTCACCTCTGGGTGCCACACAGGTACCTCTAGGTTTCCAGCCCAGGGTTTCTTTACCACGAATACAAACCTGAATATCAATATGAGCATTATGGCATTCAAATTTAGCAGTAGACTCTTCAGACTTCACTCCATTCTTATCCGAAACAATCCCACGAATATTCTCTCCTTCAATATCAAATTTCCCAACTTCCAGTGAAGCGAGGTCTGTTGCATTGATATAGGCAAAAGCTTTTGCAAAAAGGGGATTCAATCCTGCATACTTACCGGCATTTGACAGACTATCTAAAATCATAAAACAATTTGAAAATTTGAAAATTTGAGAATTTGAAAATGAGTATGGGTTTTCAATTTCCCAATTTCCCAATTCCAAAATTTCCCAATAAACCTTTAGCGTTGAACGCGTCCTGATCCGTCTCCTTTCATAAGTTCTTTCACCTCACTCAAAGTAGCATGGTTCAGATCACCCGGAATGGTGTGTTTGATAGCTGATGCAGCCACACCAAATTCAGCCGCTTCTGCCATTGGCATGTCGGTAGCTAATCCATAAATGAATCCGCTGGCAAAAGAATCTCCACTTCCTACGCGGTCAACGATACGAACTTCGTATTGTTTGGTATGGTAGAATTCAGTTCCATCATAAACCAATGCACTCCATCCGTTATCCGAAGCACTGTGGCTTTCACGTAAGGTAGAAGCGATGTATTTGAAACCGAATTTATCTTTCATTTGTTTGAATACACTTTTATAACCCTCGAGGTTTAATTCTCCTTTAGTTACATCGGTACCTTCGGCTTTAAAACCTAAAGTGGTGTCTGCGTCTTCTTCGTTACCGATACAAACATCTACATACTGGCAAAGACGGGTCATTACTTCTCTTGCTTTTTCCTTGCTCCATAATTTCTTACGGTAGTTCAGGTCAATGCTGGTGGTAATACCTTTTGCTTTAGCGGCTTTCAAAGCAGCTTCTGTTAAAGCAGCAGCTTTATCGCTGAGTGCAGGAGTGATACCTGTGGTGTGGAACCAACTGGCACCTTCAAATATTTTATCAAAATCAAATTCGCTGATCTCCATTTCTGCTACAGAAGCACCTGCACGGTCGTAGATCACCTGCGAAGCACGCATAGAAGCACCGGTTTCCAGGAAATAGATTCCTAAACGTTTACCGCCGCGGGCAATAAACTGGGTATCCACACCATAACGGCGGATATGGTTAATGGCTGCCTGACCGAGTGCGTTATCAGGCACCTTGGTCACAAAAGTGCCGTTCAATCCGTAATTAGACAGGGCTACGGCCACATTGGCCTCACCACCGCCATAGGTTACATCAAAACTGTCGCTTTGTACAAATCTTTCAAAACCGGGAGTTGAGAGGCGCATCATGATCTCTCCAAGGGTAACAACTTTTTTAGGCATGTTCAATCGAATTTTTTTAATAAAAGGGATGGTTACGAAAATATATTAATTATCTTGAAGCCCGCTGCGAAGTTGGGCAATAATCAGGGGAGGGAAAAGAAATCCGCTCTATTTTATACAATAAAAATACGCAAACGATTGCGTAATAAAATAGAGCCATTTTAGCCTTTTCAGATAACATTGCTACACGAAAAAAAGCCATATGGAAAAGAAAGACATCATTCTCGATTTGATCCCTAAACAGGGTATCCTCCCTCTCTATTTTTATAAAGACACAACTGTTAGTATTGAAGTCCTGAAAGCCTTATACGCAGCAGGTATACGTGCTGTTGAATATACCAACCGCGGAGAAGCAGCCCTTCAGAATTTCAAAGAAATGCGCAAGGTCTGTGATACTGAACTGAAAGGCATGTACCTCGGTATCGGTACCATCAAAAACGGCGAAATGGCCCAAACCTTTATTGATGCAGGTACAGATTATATCATCTGTCCGGGTCTGGTCGACTCCGTTGCTGCTGTTGCCGATAAAAACAAAATGCTTTGGGTGCCGGGTTGTATGACTCCTTCCGAGATCATCAAAGCCGAAACCCTGGGTGCTAAAATGATCAAATTATTTCCGGGTAATGTTCTCGGACCGGGCTTCCTCTCGGCTATCAAAGAGATCTTCCCCGGTTTATTATTTATGCCAACCGGTGGCGTGGAACTGGATAAGGACAATATTGCCGGATGGTACAAAGCCGGTGTATGTGCCGTGGGCATGGGTAGTAAACTCATCACCAAACAATTATTGGAAGCTAAAGACTATACACAGATCACCGCTGCTACCAAAGAGGTATTAGCAATTATCCAGTCAATCAAATCATAATCATGACACTTTCAGCTGCAAATGAAAAAATGAGTAAGTACCGTTGGACAATCTGCGGATTGATTTTCTTCGCTACCACCATTAACTATATTGACCGTAGTGTGATCAGTTTCTTAAAATCAACGTTTACCACCCAACTGGGCTGGACAGATGGTGATTATACAGATGTGGAGATCACTTTCAAAGTGTTCTACGCAATCGGTTTACTGGGAGCAGGAGGGCTGATCGATAAAATGGGTACCAAAATGGGGTATGGACTCTCTACCTTACTTTGGAGTATTGCCGGCGTAGCTACCGCGTTTGTGAACAGCGTATTGGGCTTTCAGATCGTGCGTGGGGCATTAGGACTTGCTGAAGCAGGAAACTTTCCATCAGCCATTAAAACAGTTGCAGAGTGGTTCCCTAAAAAAGAAAGGGCATTGGCTACCGGGATCTTCAATTCGGGTACTAATATCGGGGCAATTGTTACACCCTTAACCGTTCCTTTTATTGTTACGAATTGGGGTTGGCAATGGGCATTCATCATTACCGGCTTACTGGGTTTTGTCTGGTTGATTTTCTGGTTTTTGTTATATGAAATACCCAGGAAACACAAAAAAGTAAACGAAGCTGAGCTGGCATTTATAGAAAGTGATACGGAAGATCAGAAAGGAAGTGTGGGAGATGATACACAACCTAAACTTACCTGGGCACAACTCCTCGGCTTTAAACAAACCTGGGCATTTGCTATCGGTAAATTATTAACCGATCCTATCTGGTGGTTTTATCTTTTCTGGTTACCCGACTTTTTTGAAAGCATGTACCATATGAAGATCACAGCAGCAAGCTGGCCTGTGGCAACAGTGTATCTTTTGTCAACTGTGGGTAGTATAGCAGGTGGATGGCTGCCTATGTATTTTATCAATAAAAAGGGATGGGCCGTTTTAAAAGCACGCAGGGTTTCCATGCTGATCTATGCATTTTGTGTACTGCCTATTTTAGGGGCACTGGTATTAGGTGAGATCAATGTATGGCTGGCCGTTCTGGTTATAGGTATTGCAGCTGCTGCACACCAGGCATGGAGCGCGAATATCTTTACAACAGTTAGTGATATGTTCCCCAAAAAATCAACTGCTTCCGTTACCGGTATCGGTGGAATGTTTGGTTCCGTGGGTGGTATTTTTCTTTCACTGTTTGTTCAGAAGAACATGTTTGTACACTATCGTGCAGCCGGACATATTGAAACAGCCTATTATATTATGTTCATCGTTTGTGCATCAGCATACCTTGTTGCATGGATCATTATGCAACTGCTGATAGGCAAGAAAAAAGTGGTTGTAGCAGGATAGATAAGGATAGCTGTTAAACAAGGAATGTTGAATTTTAAAGTGATTTCTTTCACGAATGATTCAATATTCCTTGTTTCATTTTATATTATCACAACTGAATAAATAATTTTTTATGCGATTGCAATCTATTCGCCTTACGATCCTTTTGGCAATGGTCCTGCCCTTCACCTTGGCAGCTCAGTCAAGAAATAATGTTCAGGTTAGGCAGGATGCCACAAAACAAAAGGTAGTCATAACCATTGCCGGTAAGCCTTTTACAGAATTTATTTTTACAGATACAATGGAGAAACCCTTTCTCTATCCGATCTATGCACCCAACGGACAAACCATTACCCGTGGTTTTCCCTGGAATCCGCAACCTAATGACCCGGTAGATCATCCACACCATATTGGTCTTTGGTTCAACTATGAGAATGTGAATGGATTGGATTTCTGGAACAACTCATTTGCAATTGCAGCAGATAAAAAAAATAAGTATGGATGGATCCGGACAGATAAGATCCTTCAGACAGAAAGCGGAAAACAAGGCAAGCTTGTGTATGCTGCCAGCTGGACCGACCAGCAAAAAAACGATCTCTTAAAAGAAAAGACCACATTCATTTTCAGTACCGGTGCTAATGGCACAAGGATCATTGACAGAATCACTGAATTCACGGCTGTACAGGATGTTTCTTTTCCTGATGCCAAAGATGGGATGTTGGGCTTACGTGTAGCGCATGAACTGGAACTCCCGGTGAAACAAACGAAAGAATATAAAGATGCTAATGGTATTGTAACCAAAGTGAGTGCTACCAAAGACTCATCCGTTACCGGCAACTATCTTACTTCCGAAGGCAAACAGGGCGATGCAGCCTGGGGCACCCGCGGTAACTGGTGTATGATGTATGGGAAGAAAGGGGGAGATACGATCAGTATTGTAATGGTAGACCATCCGCAAAACCCCGGGTATCCTACTTATTGGCATGCACGTAATTATGGTTTGTTTGCGGCCAATCCACTTGGACAAAAAGTTTTCTCCAACGATAAGATCACCATGGATTATAAATTGAAAAAAGGGCAGTCTGCCACTTTCCGCTATCGCATTATCATTGCATCGGGAAAAGAAAGATTGTCTGCAGCAGCATTGGATCCGATGGTAATTGAGTTCTCTGAACACTAAAAAAGAAATGCACGCATAGGTGCGAAGGCGCAGTTTAGCTCGGTTTAAACTGCGCCATTGCGCCTCTGCGTAAAAATTTCTCTACTTTTACCGCATAGAAATTTTATGCAACACAGCTTCTCCTACAATAAAAAGAAAGTGATACAGGCATTGCGTTACCATTTTGTGCAACGCAATGAGATACGCATATTGATCGTGTTGGTAAATGTATTCGCGATTGTGTCCGCAATATTATTCTACGCGAAAAAGATCCGTCCGGAACCTTTTTTACTGGGTTCTTTTATCTGGTTGATGCTCATGGCTACCTTCTGGTATTTCTTACCCAATAGTATTTATAAGAAGGCTGCCACTTTCCAGGATTCTTTTATCATTGATTTCATGGAGGATGAGATCCGGCTGGAAAATGAACGTGGCTATATGAATTGGCCCTGGAAAACCTTCACCCGCTTCTTCGAAAGCCCGCATTTTTTCCATGTCTATTTCGACAGCAAATCCTTCTTCCTAGTTCCCAAAGACGGGATGAGCGATGAGTTTACGCATGAATTGAGAGGGGTGTTGAATAGCAGGATTGGGAAATAAAAAAGTCTGGAGTCTGGGGTCTGGGGTCTGAAGTTAGAAGTCTGGAGTCTGGAGTAAAACTTTCTTCAACTCCAGACTCCAGACTCCCAACTTCTAACTTCTTCTAAAGTTCCTTCTCCATCACATAATGCGGAATGGTCACTTCTTCAAATTCATCGCTACAGACCTTGTACCCGCTTTTTTCGTAAAAACCTACAGCCGATTTACGGGCATGCATGGTGAGGCGGCGGTAGCCGTGGTCGCGGGCAATGTTCTCGGCAAAGGTCATTAAAGCCCTTCCAATCCCCTTTCCCTGGAGTCCGGCACCAACGGCCATCTGGCGTAAACGGACGGTTCTGGGGTCGGTTTTGGTTAAAATACAGCAGGCTTCTATCTTGTCGTCGTCATAAACACCGATCAGAATATCCTGCTTTTCGGCTTCCAGATCTGCTTCCGTAAAGCTCAAACCTAGGGGTTTACGCAGTATCTCTAAGCGTAAATCAACCATTTCACTGTATTCCCGGGTGCCGTGATCTATTAGTTTTAATGCCATACAAACGGTGGTAAGTTTTACAAGATAATGATCATTTTAATAAAATTCAGAGGGAAATGGCCTATTCTGCCAAAAATGGCCAAAAAGGCATGTGAAAACAAAAATGCTATAAAAGATTGCTTATTTGACAAAAAGTATATTTTTGCGGCTGTAACAAAAACATTTACAATGTCAGACATCGCTACAAGAGTAAAGAAAATCATCGTTGACAAGTTAGGAGTTGACGAAGCAGAAGTAACCAACGAAGCTTCATTCACTAACGATCTCGGTGCCGATTCTTTGGATACCGTTGAGTTGATCATGGAATTCGAAAAAGAATTCAACATCTCCATCCCTGATGAGCAGGCTGAAACCATCACTACTGTTGGTCAGGCCGTAGCTTACCTTGAAGAGCACGCCAAGTAAGATCTTATTACTCCGCTATGGAATAATTTTAATCCGCCTTTTTGTGGCGCTTCATGCCTCAAAAGGCGGATTATCACTTCAAACAGGTAATCAACATGCAATTAAAAAGAGTTGTTGTTACAGGTATCGGAACCCTGACGCCTCTCGGCAATAATCTGGAAGATTATTGGAACGGGTTGCTCAACGGAGTTTCCGGGGCCGACAGCATCACTTTGTTTGATGCTTCCAAATTCAAAACCCGTTTTGCCTGTGAGGTAAAAGGTTTTGATCCCACAAATTTCATGGATCGTAAAGAGGCCCGTAAACTGGATCGCTTTGCACAGCTGGCTGTTGTGGCTAGTGACATGGCTGTTGTGGATGCAGGTATCAGCAAAGAAAATATTGATGTTGACCGTGTTGGAGTGATCTTCGCCAGTGGTATCGGCGGATTGATCACATTCCAGGAAGAAGTGACTGCCTATGCATTAGGTGATGGCACGCCCAGGTTCAACCCTTTCTTCATTCCCAAAATGATATTGGATATCGCCGCAGGGCAGATATCTATGCGTCATGGCTTTCGCGGCCCCAATTATGCCGTAGTAAGTGCCTGTGCATCCAGTACCAATGGAATGATCGCTGCAGCAGATACGATCCGATTAGGTAAAGCGGATATCGTGATCAGCGGCGGATCAGAAGCGGTGATCAGCGCTGCTGGCGTAGGTGGTTTCAATGCCATGAAAGCGATGAGTGAAAGAAATGACGACCCCAAAACAGCCAGCCGCCCTTATGATAAGGACCGTGATGGTTTTGTAATGGGAGAAGCTGCCGGCGTAGTGGTTCTTGAAGAATATGAACACGCTGTAAAAAGAGGTGCTAAAATATATTGCGAACTGGCAGGCGGCGGAGCTACCGCAGATGCCTACCACTTAACTGCTCCGCATCCGGAAGGATTGGGCGCCCGCAATGTGATGCTGGCCGCATTGAAAGATGCCGGTATGCGTGCTGATGAGATAGATTATATCAACACACACGGAACCTCCACACCACTGGGTGATGGCGCTGAAGTAAAAGCGATCACCGAAGTTTTTGGAGAACATGCGTATAGCCTGAATATCAGCGGTACCAAATCCATGACAGGACATTGTTTGGGTGCGGCCGGAGTTATTGAAGCCATTGCCTGCATCCAGAGTGTGATCCACGATATAGTTCCGCCTACGATCAATCACTTTACAGATGACCCAACCCTGGACCCTAAACTGAACTTTACTTTTAATGTGCCGCAGAAAAGAACGGTAAGGGCAGCATTAAGTAATACATTTGGGTTTGGAGGGCATAATGCTTGTGTGATTGTAAAAAAATTCGTAGCTTAATTCTGTGCAATTTTTCAAAAGACTGTTTACTAAATCCGACGATTCTTCATTTGAAAAACAACTGAAAAACGTCCTTGGCATTAAGACGGGCAATGCGCTCCTCTACCGCACTGCCATGAGCCACCGCTCTGTGAAGGAAACAGCCGATGAGAATAACGAACGCTTGGAATACCTGGGTGATGCGGTCTTAAGTGCCATAGTAGCCGATTATCTTTTCAAACGCTATCCGTACAAAGGCGAAGGCTTTCTTACCGAAATGCGCAGCAAAATGGTTAACCGCCAGCAGCTGAACGATATTGCCCTCAAAATGGGCCTCCGCAAACTTACTTTCTATAACAAATTTGATAATGCCCTCAAAGGCAGCCAGATCTTTGGTAATACCCTGGAAGCCCTGGTAGGTGCTGTTTATCTCGATAAAGGGTATGATAAGACCCATAACTGGGTACTCAAACAGATCGTGATCCCACACATGTTTGTAGACGATCTGGAAGCCATTGATATTAACCTTAAGAACAAGCTGATTGGCTGGGCCAATAAGAACGGCAAGGCCCTTACGTTTGAATTGGCCGAAGAAAAGATGGAAGGCAGCCGCCGCCTCTTTACCATCAATGCGATGCTCGATGGTGAATTACTGGCTCAGGGAAAAGGCTACAATAAAAAAGATGCCAGTCAGGTAGCCGCTCAGGTAGCCGTAGAAAAACTCAGTCTCCAATAATGGACGAGGAACAATTCAGGTTTCAGGTAAAAAAGAAAGGCCTTCTCTTTGGAAGTATCCTATTGATCGGTATCCTCGCCATTCTCTATTTCGGAACAAGAAAGTAACCTTACTCCAAACTCCAAACCCCAAACTCCAAACTCCAAACTTCAGACTCCAGACTCCACACTCCACACTCCACACTATTTCATCTCCTCACAAAGCTCCACCAAAACCCCATTCGTGCCCTTTGGATGAAGAAAACAGACCAGCTTATTATCAGCGCCCTTCTTGGGTTCGGTGTTCAACAGCACAAAGCCTTCTTTTACTAAACGGTCCATTTCGGCCTTGATATCGGCTACTTCAAAAGCTATATGATGCATGCCTTCCCCCTTTTTCTCAATAAAACGGGCGATCACACCATCCGGGTCGATACTTTCCAGCAATTCGATCTTGGAGTCACCCTTTTGAAAAAAAGCCGTGTTTACATTTTCAGAATCAACGGTTTCTGTCTTGTAGCAAGGGGTATTCAACAGCTTTTCAAAAAGGGGAATAGAGACCGAAAGGTCCTTAACTGCCATACCTATATGCTCGATCTTTAACATGTTATTTTGGTTTGATCCCGGTCCTTTACGAAATAGGAAAAATCACGCCGGACAGGCTTTTGCGCCCAAATTTATAGAACCTATTGCAGTACTTTTGTGTTAATAGAGATTATAAATCATTCGTGCATATGTTGAAATTACCGATTTACCTGGATAATAACGCCACCACACCGATGGACCCACGTGTGCTGGAAGCCATGATACCTTACTTTACCGAGCACTTTGGTAATGCAGCCAGCCGTAACCATCCCTTTGGTTGGGAAGCGGAAGAAGCCGTTGATTATGCCCGTGAGCAGGTTGCCAAACTGATTGGTGCCGATCCGAAAGAGATCATCTTTACCTCAGGTGCTACCGAAGGCGATAACCTGGGTATCAAAGGGGTTTATGAAATGTATGCCAGCAAGGGCAATCATATCATTACCTGTACCACAGAACACAAAGCAGTTTTGGATACCTGTAAACATATTGAACGTTCAGGTGGAGAAGTTACTTACCTGGAGGTGAAAGCCGATGGCCTGGTCGATCTGAAAGAACTGGAAGCAGCTATTAAACCCAATACCATCCTTATCGCCATCATGTATGCGAATAATGAGATTGGTGTGATACAGCCTGTAAAAGAGATCAGCACCATCGCTAAAAAACATGGTATTCTTTTCTTCTCAGATGCCGTACAGGCAGTTGGCAAAATACCGGTTGATGTAAACAAAGACGGAATTGATATCATGGCTTTTACAGCCCATAAGATGTACGGTCCAAAAGGGATCGGTGCTTTATATGTACGCCGTAAGAACCCACGGGTAAAAGTAACAGCACAAATGGACGGTGGCGGCCACGAAAGAGGTATGCGTAGCGGTACCCTGAATGTACCCGGTATTGTTGGTTTTGGTAAAGCCTGTGAATTGGCCCGATTGGAAATGGCCGATGATGCAGCCCGTTTAAGCAAACTCCGCGATAAGCTGGAGAACGCTTTGACCCAAATAGAAGAAACCTATGTGAATGGTAACCGCGAACACCGTTTACCACATGTAAGCAATATTTCATTTAAATATGTTGAAGGAGAAGGATTGCTGATGGGCTTTAATAAGAACATCGCCTTATCATCCGGCTCAGCCTGTACCTCCGCATCACTCGAACCAAGCTATGTTTTAAAAGCACTGGGTTTAGGTGATGATCTTGCACACAGTTCTTTACGTTTTGGATTAGGCCGCTTTACCACAGAAGAACAAATTGATTATACCATCAAATCTGTAAGCGAAACTGTTTTAAAACTGAGAGAAATGAGCCCGCTTTGGGAAATGTTCAAAGAAGGCGTGGATATTGATAAAATTGAGTGGGCACACCACTAAATTTGAAAATGTGCAGATTTGAAAATTTGAAAATGAGTTCAGATTCGCACAGTGTAAATAAAACAGATCTTCCTCATTTTCAAATCCGCATATTTTCAAATTTTCAAATTATTCAACCATGGCATATTCAGAAAAAGTAATTGATCACTATAGCAATCCGAAGAACGTTGGTACTTTAGATAAGTCGAAGAAAAACGTGGGAACCGGATTGGTGGGTGCACCAGAGTGTGGAGACGTAATGCGTTTGCAGATAGAGGTGGATGATGCTACCGGTGTAATTACCGATGCAAAGTTCAAAACCTTTGGTTGCGGATCAGCGATCGCTTCTTCATCACTGGCCACAGAATGGTTAAAGGGTAAAACCGTTGACCAGGCCGTGCAGATCGATAACATGGACCTCGTTGAAGAACTCAACCTGCCCCCAGTAAAGATCCACTGCTCAGTATTGGCAGAAGACGCAATCAAATCGGCCATCAACGACTACCGTAAGAAAAACGGTCTCGAAGAATTGGCATTTGAAGAAAGGATCCACTAGTATTTAATTAATAATTAGTAGTTAGTAATGAGCAATTACTAACTACTAATTACTAACTACTAATTAATATGGTTGCAACAGAAAACAGTATTTACGTAAGCGATAAAGCCAAAAAGAAAGCCCTCCAGTTAATGGAAGAAGCCGGCGTATTAGGAGATGATTCTTATTTCCTGAGGGTAGGTGTGGTAGGCGGTGGCTGCTCAGGGTTAAGTTATAAGCTTGACTTTGACAATGAAGTAAAACCGATGGACCAGGTGTTTGAAGACAACGGCATTAAAGTAGTTACTGATCTGAAAAGCTTTTTATACCTCGTAAATACAGAACTGGATTTCTCTGATGGATTGAACGGAAAGGGTTTTTATTTCAACAATCCGAATGCGAGCAGGAGTTGTGGTTGTGGTGAGAGTTTTGCAGTGTAACCCACCCCCAAACCCCCTGAAAGGGGGCTTAAGAAAATGATATTTTAGCCTCACAGTTTGTGGGGCTTTTTTACGTCCTTGCGAGGAACGGCTTGCCCGCCGAAACGAAAGTGAAGGAGGAAGCAATCTGTGGGTAGAACAATAGTTCTGATTGCATTTAAATAGCAAGCCCGCTAATCTTTACAACACAGTTTGCTTCGTTCCTCGCAATAACGGTATTAAGCTTTTGGATCCTTTGGCGGAGCATCAGTTTTTATAGGAACCTTTGGTTTGGCCTGCGGTAGCGGTGGTGCTTTTTCTGCATCCTTTACAATTTTTGGAGGAGTAAATTTTACAGCCTCGGCTTTTGGCGGCGGCGGTGGTGGTGCTTTTTCTGCATCCTTTACAATTTTTGGAGGAGTAAATTTTACAACCTCGGCTTTTGGCGGCGGCGGTGGTGGTGCTTTTTCTGCATCCCTTACAATTTTGGGCGGCGAAAATCTAACTGCCTCAACTTTCGGCGGTGGTGGCGGCACTTTCCAATGCCCATTCTTGCTACTCTTTACTGTAACCGGAATGGCATCATCACTCATGATGACTGCTGGTTTTGCCGGTTTAACCGGAGGAGGAGGGGGTGGTGGTGTTTTGCTATCCTGAGCATGGCTGAATACGCCAATACCCAAAAGACAGAACATAAGCAGGCTGAGTTTTAATTTCATGTGGCAGGTTTCTAATGGGATGCCAAATGTGATAAAATCCATAAAACCATTTCAAATAACCAACACCCATAGGGTGATTGAGGAAGAACAGTTAGTTTTGGCCTATGTGGATGATCTGTAAAAAAGAATGGCAACAGTTTTTCAGCAGCCTTACCGGGTATATCGCATTGGTGGTGTTTCTGTTACTGAACGGCCTCTTTCTTTTTGTATTTCCCGATACCAGCATACTTGATTTTGGCTACGCATCCTTAGGCAGCTTTTTTAACCTGGCACCATGGATCCTATTATTCCTCGTTCCCACCATTACCATGCGCAGCCTTGCAGACGAATACAGGGCGGGTACTTTTGAATTATTGAAAACCATGCCTCTTACCCCCTCACAGATCGTATGGGGTAAATTTTATGGGGCATTACTGATTGTGATCACTGCCTTACTGCCAACCATTATATATGCCATCTCTGTTCAGCAGTTAAGCGTTACCGGTGGTATTGATATTGGCGGAACCATCGGCAGTTACATCGGATTGATCTTACTGGGTGCCGTTTTTACCGCTATCGGTATCTGCACCAGCAGTTTTACCAATAACACCGTCGTTGCTTTTATTGCAGGCGCATTCGTTTGTTTTCTTCTGTATAATGGGTTTGATGCATTCAGTAAACTGCCGGTGTTTAAAGCAGGACTGGACTATTACATAGAAATGCTGGGTATCAATTTTCATTACCGGAGTATCAGCAGGGGTGTGGTGGATAGCAGGGATCTTATCTACTTTATAGGCATCATTGTGCTGTTCCTGTTCATCACTCAAAGAAACCTCAGTAAACGTTAATCAAATTCTTAATGCAGAAAGTCTGGCAACATAAATACGGTATTGGGTTCTTAACTGGGTTTTTCATACTCCTGGTATACCTGTCTACGCTGGTATTCTATCGACTTGATCTTACTGCAGAAAAAAGATACAGCCTCACACCGGCAACCAGAAACTTATTGAAGGAGGTTGACAGCACAATCACCATCAAAGTATTTCTTGCCGGCGAATTGCCGGCTGATTATAAAAAATTGAGTATTGCCACAAAGGATCTGTTGGATGAATTCAAATCGCTTTCCGGAAATCATGTGAAAGTGAGTTTTGAAAAACCCGGTGAGTATATCACAGGTGATACGGCTAAGGTCCTATTCTATGATAGCCTTGCCAAACTGGGAGTAGTATTTGAACAGAGTGAAGTGGTATCATCCAAAACAGAAAAAGAGACCAATCAACTGATCATCCCTTCTGCTTTGGTTAGTTTTCGTAGAGGACAAAAACCAATAGCTATAGATCTGCGCAGTAGTCGTAAAGTATACAAGCAGTACAATGTGATCACAGATAATCCTCAGGAAGATGTAGAAGCTACGCGCAATGCAGCGGAAGCCTTGCTGGAATATAAATTTGCCAATGCCATTGACAAACTCACTCGAAAATATGTGCCAACAGTTGCCTATGCGGTTGGTAATGGCGAACCAATAGATCTTACCGTAAATGATCTTGGTGAAAGTCTGCGGAATGAATACCGGCTGGCTGTATTCGATCTAAAGAAAGGGTATCCGGATGCATCTATGATCGATGCCTTGATGATCGTGAAACCCAAACAGTCTTTTACCGAAGAGGACAAACTGAAACTGGATCAATATGTAATGAATGGCGGGCATATTATCTGGTTGGTAGATAAACTGCATGCAGAACTGGATAGCCTTATGCGAAGCCAGGCAGAATATACAGCGTTTGACCGTGGGCTGGAATTGGATGATATCCTTTTCAAGTATGGCGTACGTATCAATCCTGATCTTGTGCAGGATCTGAGTTGTTCAAAGATTCCTATTGTGGTTGGTAAGAATGCAGATGGTAGTCCTAAGATGCAAAGATACCCCTGGCCGTATTATCCGTTTCTGGCTGCCAGGGATAATAATCCTATTTCAAAAAACCTGGATAGGGTATTACCCATTTTCCCGTCAAGTATTGATACGGTAAAATCTCCCGGTATCAGGAAAACGATCTTACTGTCAACAGATAGTAGTAGCCGCGCAATCAGTTCGCCTGCTATCGTATCTATCAATAGTGTTAAGGGAGATGAAGACCTTGCATCCTTTAATAAAAAATATATACCCGTTGCCGTTTTACTGGAAGGGAAATTTCATTCGCTTTATAGTAACCGTATAGGCAAAGAAGTGCTGGATTCAGTTCAAAGAATAACGGGTAAACCTTATCTGGCTTCCGGAGTAAAAGAAGCGAAACAGATCGTAGTGGCGGATGCAGATATTGTTACCAACCAGGTAAGCAGTACCGCAGGACCCTTACCGATGGGTTCATTGCCCCTCGAAAATTATCGTTTTGCCAACCGTGAGTTCTTTCTTAATTCAATGGATTATCTGGTAAGTAACAATAACCTGTTCGAAAGCAGGAATAAGGATTTTGTACTACGCTTACTGGATAAGACCAAAGTGGAAGAACAGAAAAATATGTGGCAGGCAATCAATATCGGACTGCCGGTTGCTTTGGTCGTTATCATAGGCCTGCTTTTTCAATGGCGGCGTAAAAAGAAATACGAAGTCTAGATTTTCGTTTTCCGGTACTGTATCTTTAGTAATCAAACCTCTTGCATGAGCACCCACCAGATCGTTTATTTAGTTTTCGGGATTGTATTAACCATCGCTTTGGTGTTTGACCTGGGATTGCTCAGTAAAAAAAACCAGACCATTACTATTAAACAGGCTTTATATCAGACTTTTTTCTGGGTAGGGCTTGCACTTCTGTTCTTTGTTTTTATCTGGGTGGAAGCACCGGCATTGGCTTCAGAAAATGCCAATACCACTGTAAACGGTCCGCAACTGGCTTTTGAATTTTTAAGTGCCTACCTGATGGAGTGGAGCCTGAGCATTGATAATATTTTTGTTTTCATACTCATCTTTACGGCCTTCAGTGTAAAAGAAAAACATTATCCAAGGGTATTACTGGTGGGGATTCTGATGGCTATTTTATTCAGGGTTATTTTTATCACGGTAGGTGTGGCATTGGTGGCAAGGTTCTCATGGATCCTGTACGGGTTTGGGGCTTTTCTTTTGTACACCGGTTACAAAATGTTTGTTGCCAATGAGGATGAAGAATTTGATCCGCATGAATCTAAAATATATATCTTTTTGAAAAAATTTCTCCCGCTCGTTACGCATGATGGGGATGGAAAATATATTATTCGTGTAAATGGTAAACCGGCATATACATCTCTGTTTGTGGTGGTGATCTTACTCGCAGGGATTGACCTGGTGTTTGCATTGGATTCTATCCCCGCGGTAATGGGTATTTCCAAGGATCCACTGGTGATCTATACTTCCAATATTTTTGCCGTGCTGGGTCTGCGTTCTTTATTCTTCCTGTTACGCGGAGCGGTAACCAAGTTTGATTATCTGCAGCAGGGGATTGCCATAGTACTGATATTTATCGGTGTTAAAATGCTGGGTGAACATTACCTGAATGAGTGGATGGATAAAACCACGCAGGTATTCCTGTCTCTCGGTGTGATCCTGGTTTGTATTTCCGGATCTGTTTTTTATTCCATTTTTAAAAATAAAAAAGGAGTACCCAAAGATGTGAACGACGGGTCTCTTTAATCATTACTGCACTATTGGTGTATACTGTTGCACATATTGCCCAAATCATTCATGCTGAGCCAACGGTTGTGGGCCATGCATCCATTGAGTATCTGATCATCGATAGCCGTAAGATCGTATTTCCACAAACTTCTTTATTCTTTGCCATCAGTGGTCCCAGAAGAGACGGACACCAGTTTATCAAAGAAGTGTATGAAAGAGGGGTAAGGAATTTTGTTGTCAGAAATGATTTTGTTGGCAGTACTTATACGGATGCTGTTTTTTTGAAAGTGGAGGATGTATTAGCTGCATTGCAGGAATTGGCCGCACATCATCGCAAACAATTCAATATTCCTGTGATCGGCATCACAGGTAGCAACGGTAAGACCATTGTAAAAGAATGGTTATACCAGTTATTACAGAAAGATCATCATATCGTAAGAAGTCCGCGTAGTTATAATTCGCAGATCGGTGTGCCCTTGAGTGTATGGCAAATGAATGAACACCATACCCTGGGTATTTTTGAAGCAGGCATCTCAACTGTAAATGAGATGAAGCAATTGGCTGCCATCATCCAACCTACTGCCGGGGTGTTTACCAATCTTGCCAATGCACATAGTGAGGGTTTTACGGATGACAGACAAAAAGCCGTTGAAAAGTCGATCCTGTTTCAGCATGCCGAAAGCCTGGTATTTGGTAGAGAATCGATTCAGCATGCAGTATTACCCAACACAACGGATAAAGGATTATTTAATAAAGACATAGAATGCTTCAGCTGGAGCAGAGAAGAAAAAGCAACACTTGCCATTATCTCTGAAGAAATAAAAGGGAAACAGACAGTAGTATCTGCTGAATATACCGGCAAGCCTGTTTCAATCACCATTCCGTTTACAGACAGGATCTCCATTGATAATGCCATTACCTGCTGGTGTGTACTGTTACAAATGAAGTATGCGGATACAGTGATACAGGAGCGCATGCTGCAACTGGAGCCTGTGGATATGCGGATGCAGTTAAAGAAAGCCGTGAACAATTGTTATCTGCTGAACGATAGTTATAGTAATGATCTCTCATCATTGGAATTGGCGATCGCCTATCTAAAACAGCAATCCGGTGCTCAGCAAACCACTTTGATCTTATCAGATATCCTTCAATCGGGTCAGTCAGAAGAAATGCTTTACAAAAGTGTGGCTGCACAAGTTACACAACATAGTATTGACCGGCTCATCGGAATTGGCCCGGCTATTTCGCAGCACCGCGATCTGTTCAAAAATATCCGTACTCAATTTTATCCTACAACAGAAGATTTTCTCAATCAGTTGAGCACCCAACATTTCAAGGATGAATATATCCTGCTGAAAGGTGCCCGGGTATTTGAGTTTGAACGTATCTCCCATTGGCTGGAACAGAAAGTACACCAGACTGTAATGGAGATCGATCTTTCGGCCATGGTGCATAACCTGAAGGAATATCAAAAACTGCTAAAGCCCGAAACGAAACTCATGGCCATGGTAAAGGCCTTTAGTTATGGAAGCGGCAGTGCAGAAGTAGCAAGGGTTTTACAGTTTCATAAAGTAGATTATCTGGCCGTGGCGTATGCAGATGAAGGCGTGGAATTGCGCAAAGCCGGTATCAGCCTTCCTATAATGGTCATGAACCCAGATGAGGCGAGTTTTGATTCTTTGCTAACCTATGATCTGGAACCTGAGATCTATTCTTTTCCCGTTTATCAAGCCTTTCACACATTTCTTGATCAACAGGGGATCCAGCAATTTCCGGTTCATATCAAATTCAATACAGGCATGAACCGCTTAGGTTTTGAAGCGGAGGATGCCAATGCCATCGGACTGCTCCTCAAACAAAACCGTACCATGGCGGTAAGATCTGTGTTCAGTCACCTGGTGGCAAGTGAGTCGGCAACCCATGATGGTTTTACACAACACCAGGTTGGGTTATTCGAAAAAGCCTGCCATTCCATTCAACAGCAATTGAACTATGTCTTCATCAAACATATCGCCAACTCAGCAGCCATCTTCCGCAACCCCCAATACCAGTTTGATATGGTGAGGTTGGGTATTGGCTTATATGGAGTGGATAGTGCCGATGGAAATGGTCTTTCATTGCAAACCGTTATTACCTTACAATCTACCATTGCACAGATTCGCACAGTGAAAGCCGGAGATACCGTTGGCTATGGCAGGAAAGGTGAAATAAAGAGAGACAGTCAGATCGCTACTGTGCGGATTGGTTATGCAGACGGCTACGACAGGCGCTTTGGTAACGGTATGGGCAAGATCTATGTTAAGGGCAAATTGGCCCCCGTGGTGGGCCATGTATGTATGGATATGGTGATGATTGATATCACCGATATCCCGGAAGCACGGGAAGGTGATGAAGTAGAAATATTCGGCAAACATTTGCCGGTACAGCAATTGGCCCAATGGAGCGGAACCATTGCTTATGAAGTAATGACGGGCATCAGTCAGCGGGTGAAAAGAGTATATATGGAAGAATAGATCAGCCGCTATTAGATGGTCTTTTGGTTTAAAACTAAAGGATTTACAAACTTTTACAAGATTTCCCACCTGTACCGCCCAAATCCTATCTTTGCCCACCATAAAAACCATGGCTGTGAAAGGAAGACAAATCATCTTAATTATTCTATTGGTCATTTTTGCCGACCAGGCTTTGAAGTTCTATATCAAGCTGCATTATTTTGCAGGTGAGGAGCATAAGATCATTGGCAACTGGTTTCGCCTGCATTTTGTAGAAAATGAGGGTATGGCCTGGGGCTGGAAATTTGGCGGCGGATTTGGAAAGATCGCGCTTACCTTGTTCAGGCTGGTGGCTGTGATCTGGGGTAGTTTTCTGCTCCGCGATTTTATCCGCAAACATTACCACAAAGGGTTTATCATCTGTGCCGCGCTTATCTATGCCGGTGCCCTCGGTAACCTGATCGATAGTCTTTTCTATGGTATCATCTTTGAACAAAGCAATCCCTTTGCACAGAATATTGCCAAGCTGTTACCGGCAAGTGGTGGCTATGCAGGCCTTTTACATGGCAAAGTGGTAGACATGTTATATTTCCCGATCATTACCAATGCGCATTATCCTTCCTGGGTTCCGGTTTGGGGTGGTGAGGATTTTGAATTCTTCCGCCCGGTATTTAACCTGGCCGATATGTCTATCTCAACCGGTGTGATCGTAATTCTGGTTTTCCAGAACCGCTTCTTTAAAAAACATCCGGTTATGGAACATCATACAGTAGAAACGGATAGTCTGGTAAATGATAAGACGCAGATATTTTAGAACGAATCAAACCTCATACATAAAAAAGCCCCGCATTTTCAGCAGGGCTTTTTTATGTATGAGGTTTGATTATTTAATAGTTGGCGTTCGGTATAGCGAAGCGCTTTGTGCTGGTGTAGTGGCAAATACCTGATCGATCAATCCAAATCCTTTGGCATAATAGGAATTACCTGTTAACAGGGTTCGATACACGGCACCTGTTCCGTTAGGAATGAATTTGATCTCCCGTTTCATATTGATCACATCCGAATAGGTCTTACCGCCAATAGTATAGGTAGTGGTGTTTTTAGATACTACGGTAAAAACAGCTTTGGCCTTTCCGTATTCGGTGGTGGTGCCCGATACCAGTTTAACGGTACCGTATTCAATGGTTTCCCAACTATCTCCCACGGCTGCACTCTCTTTCAGGAAAGGATAGCTGATAAAGAAATTAGGGATCGAATCGAAGAGGAAAGTATAATCAAAATCAACTGAGCTTAAAGCATAGTAAGTGCCTTTACCGTCTTTGGCAAAATAGAAAGTATCCAATAAAGAGGTTCCGAATTGCGCGTAACTCAAGGTATCTCTTACGATCTGTCCTTGCGCCACGGAAACCCTGAACGTATCAATGGTACCCAGTTTAGGAATGTATTGGTAGGTCCAGCTGGAGCCCGTTGTTGTAGGGAAATAATCACCGCCCGTACCTGTTCCCGTACTACCGCCACCACCGCTGCTAACAGCACTGCCGTTTACACTTACAGAGAAAGAGCAGACATTGTTATTGAAATAGATAGTAAAAGTGGTGGTCTTGGGAAGGATGGGTTTGCCATATCCTTTCAGTTTGATCACATTGGCTCCGGTACTGATGGCAAAGCCTGAATCGAGAAACCACATACCATTTACGGTATCTGTGTAGATCTTATATTTACCCTGTGCCGTAAAATTCACATTAATAAGCGAATAGTTAGCGGAAGTTACCAAAGCGGTATCCACTTTATAATCACCCATTACGGTAGATGATTTGCAATTGCCCAGTGAGTCTACCAGTTCGCCCTGTGCTGTGCCACCAAATCCGCCATTTTCAATACTCATTTCCTTCTTACATGCCATGAACATGCAAAAAACAGAGATGATAATACTAATCCTAAGGGTTAATCTTTTCATGGGTATCAGTTAAAAAGCTGAATGCTATACGAATATCAGATAAAATTTATACTAATAACGCTGCCTGATTAGTCAAATTACCACTTTTTAATAATTGCTGTACACTATTTAACGTAGTGGTAGCAATCTGGCTAAGGGCTTCATCGGTGAAAAAGGCCTGGTGAGCGGTGATCAGCACATTTGGGAAGCTCATAAGGCGTTGTATATCATCATCCTGTATCACGGTTGTGGATAAATCGCGGAAAAAAAGATGTTCTTCCTGCTCATAAACATCGATGGCCAGGTAGCCGATCCGGCCTGATTTTAGGCCCTCAATAGCAGCCTTTGTATCGATCAATCCGCCCCGGCTGGTATTGATCAGCATCACCCCGGGCTGCATCATGGCAATGGTATTGTCGTTGATCAGATGCTGGGTCTGGTTATTCAATGGGCAATGGAGGGAAACGATATCGGCCTTCAATACATCCATCAGGGGGTGATAGGTTACTCCTAAGGCTTCGAGGTCTTTATTGGCGATCAGGTCAAACGCTTTTACCTGACAGCCCAGGCCCAACATGATACGGCAAAAAGATTTTCCGATGTTGCCGGTACCCACAACACCCACAGTCTTTCCATGCAGGTTAAAACCCAGCAGGCCGTTGAGTGAGAAATTCTGTTCTCTTACGCGGTTATAGGCTTTATGGGTTTTACGGTTCAACGTGAGTATCAGGGCAAGCGCATGTTCTGCAACTGCTTCGGGTGAATAGGCGGGTACCCGGCAAACCTTTAACCCATTGGCTTTTGCCGCTTCCAGATCCACATTATTAAACCCGGCACAACGTAGGGCAATGATCTTAACCCCTTTGGCGGCGAGTTGCTTACATACTTCTGCATTCACCTTATCATTCACAAACACACAAACCGCATCTGCACCTTCAGCCAGGTTAATGGTTCCGGGCTTTAATCTCGATTCCTGGAATACCAGTTCAAAACCAAAGGGTTCATTAAATCGGTTAAAGAATTTGATGTCGTAAGGCTGGGCAGAGAAGAATACCATTTTCATCCTACTAAGGTAGTCAATCTATACCATGGCTGAATGCCCCTAAAACAAGCGGATACATCATTGGCCTGATTACAGGATCTCCTTCAAACTTTCTTCCGTAGCCAATATCGTTTTATCAATATCCTCATAAGAAAGTGCATTATTCAGGAACCAGCTTTCAAAGGCAGAAGGCGGAAGGTAAATACCGCGTTTGAGCATGGCATGAAAATATTTTTTGAAAAGATCATTATTGGCAGATGCGGCAGTATCGAAATCGGTAACTGCATGATCACTGAAGTGGAGACTGATCATAGAACCCAATTGATTGATCACATAAGGTGTACCGGATGCTTTCAATACTTTATCCAATCCTTCTTTCAGATAGATCGTTTTCTGTTCGAGCTCTGCATAGATATTCGGGTTGCTCTTTAGTTCAGTAAGCATGGTCAAGCCGGCGATCATGGCAATCGGATTGCCGCTTAATGTGCCTGCCTGGTATACATTTCCCAGCGGAGCAATATTTTCCATGATCTCTTTTTTACCGCCAAAAGCACCTACCGGCATACCACCACCGATCACTTTACCGAAAGTAACCAGATCAGCATTGATGCTTAACCTTTCCTGTGCACCACCGGGTGCGAGTCGGAAACCTGTCATCACTTCATCAAAAATAAATACGATGGATTCTCTGTCGCAGATCTTGCGCAAAGCTTCGAGGAAACCGGCTTTGGGTAAAATACAACCCATATTACCAACTACCGGTTCAATAATGATCGCCGCAATTTCATTTTTATTTTCTGCTACCAAACGCTCAACCGCATCCAGATCATTATAGGCGCAGGTCAATGTGTCATTGGATACTCCACCTGTTACGCCGGGTACGGTTTGTATATTAAACGTAGCCATTCCGCTTCCTGCCTTTACTAAAAAAGCATCTGCATGTCCATGGTAACATCCTTCGAATTTGATGAATTTGTTTTTTCCGGTATAGCCTCGTGCCAAACGTAAAGCACTCATACAGGCTTCCGTTCCACTGCTTACCATTCGCACCATATCAATATTGGGAGCCATGCTTCTGATCAATTCTGCCATCTCTATTTCCAATTCTGTAGGCGCGCCATAAGAAGTAGACAGCAAAGCTTTTTCCTGTATCGCTTTTATAACGGGCTCATACGCATGTCCTAAGATCATCGGTCCCCAGGATGCGATGTAGTCAATATACTGATTGCCATCTGCATCATACAAATAAGCACCTTTCGCTTTTTGAATAAACAGTGGCGTTCCACCCACACTTTTAAATGCACGTACGGGTGAGTTTACACCACCCGGAATAGATTTTTGTGCGCGTTCGAATAGGGCTTTACTTTTTTCGTACATGATGTGTTATTTAAAATTTCACGCAGAGGCGCAAAGGCGCAGTAAATAAATTGCGCCTTTGCGCCTCTGCGTGCCAATTATTGATTGATCAATGCAACGGCATCCTTCGCAAAATAAGTAGCGATCAGATCCGCACCTGCCCGCTTAATCGATGTCAATGTTTCGAGGATCGCTTTGTTCTCATCTATCCAACCCATCTTCGCAGAAGCCTTGATCATCGCATATTCGCCGCTTACCTGGTAGGCACTTACCGGAACTTCTACCGCATTTTTTATTTCACGAATGATATCGAGATAAGCGAGTGCGGGTTTTACCATTACGATGTCTGCACCTTCTTCAATATCCATCAAAGTTTCTTTAATGGCTTCGGTTCTGTTGGCATAATCCATCTGGTAGGTTTTCTTATCGCCAAACCCCGGTGCACTATCCAATGCATCACGGAATGGGCCATAGAAACAAGATGCATATTTGGCACTGTAACTCATGATACCGGTTTTAGTAAAACCATTTTCTTCGAGTCCGTTTCTGATCGCTCCAATTCTGCCATCCATCATATCACTGGGTGCCACAAAATCTGCGCCTGCCTGCGCATGACTGATGCTCATCTTCACTAAAGCCTCTACCGTTTCGTCATTCACGATCTCACCGTCTTTTACAATCCCATCATGGCCATATGATGAAAAAGGGTCTAGTGCCACATCCGTCATGATCACCATTTCCGGTACCGCATCTTTTATGGCTTTGATGCTTCTCTGCATCAAACCATTTTTATTCCAGGCTTCCTTGCCGGTATTATCTTTTAATTCGTCTTTGCATTTGATAAAGATCAGCACAGATTTTATACCCATCGACCACAATGCTTTTACCTCTTTTACGGTAAGATCAATACTGCGGCGGTAATAGCCTTGCATAGAAGCGATCTCTGTTTCTACATTTTGTCCTTCATCAATAAATAAAGGCGCAATAAAATCAGCAGGACGTAAAATGGTTTCTGCCACAAGTGAGCGGATAGCGGGTGTTTGACGTAAGATCCTGTTTCTTCTTTGCAGGTGCATGGTCTTTATTTTTAATGTACCCAGTTGCGCGGATGCAGACAGGCATCTAAAAGATCTGCTTCTGCGCTTCCTTCAACGGGTTGATAATTATAATCGAACCGCACAGTGGGCGGTAAGCTCATTAAAATACTTTCTGTTCTGCCGTTTGTTTTCAGGCCAAAGAGTGTACCTCTGTCGTGAACGAGATTAAACTCTGTATACCGGCCCCTCCTTATTTCCTGCCAATATTTATTTTCGGCAGTATACGGTGTATCCTTTCTTTTTTCTGTAATGGGAATATACGCATCTATAAACGCATATCCGCAGGCTTTGCTGAAATTCATCCAGAAATCAATGCTCTTCAGGGCATCCGGGCGCTGGTGATCGTAGAAGATCCCGCCAATACCGCGGCGCTCATTGTTTCGGTGTGTATTCACGAAATAGTTGTCGCATACTTCTTTAAAAGCAGGATAGAATGTTTTATCAAACCCGTTACAAACCGTTTGATAGGTTCTGTGAAAATGCCTGGCATCTTCTTCAAATAAATAATAAGGTGTGAGGTCTGTTCCTCCACCAAACCATCTATCCGTTGTATTGCCCAGCTCATCATATAACTCAAACATCCGGTAATTGCAATGTACCGTAGGAACAAATGGATTCAGGGGATGGATCACAATACTCATCCCACAGGCAAACCATTCATGACCCTCTATCTGCAGTTGTTTGCGCATGGTGTTGGTTACTTTACCAAATACGATAGAAGTATTTACACCACCTTTTTCGAACACGTTTCCATTGCTGATCACCCTTGTTTTACCACCACCACCTTCGGGTCTTTCCCATTTGTCTTCTATGAATTTCGCTTTACCGTCGCAGGCTTCCAAAGCAGCACAGATATCATCCTGTAATTGATGGATGAAATGGATCCACTGCTGCTTAATGGTGTTACTGTTCATTATGTAGTGTACGGGATATGATTATTTATGACGGTATTCTTTCACGGTATCTACAAATGCCCTTGCATGATCTACAGGAACATTGGGAATGATGCCGTGTCCTAAATTGGCAATATGTCTTCCGGGTCCGAATGCAGCCAACATGGTTTCAACTTCTTTTTTGATCACCGGAATGGGTGATAATAATTTAGCCGGATCAAAATTCCCCTGCAGCGTTACGTTGTTGCCTGCTATCTGTCTGGCCAGCTGTGGTTTAATGCACCAGTCAATACCTAAACCTTGAGCACCGGTTGCGGCCATTTCTTCCAGACTATGCCAGGCACCTTTTGCAAAAATGATCGTAGGTACTTCTTCTTTCAATGCCGCTACGATCTGGCGAATATATTGGAGAGAATAGGTTTCAAAATCATCCGGACTCAATAATCCACCCCAGCTGTCAAAGATCTGAACAATATCGGCACCGGCTTTTACTTGTGCCTTTAAGTAGGCAATGGTAGTATCGGTTATCATTTGTAATAACTGGTGTGCAAGCTCCGGTTGTGTGTAGCAGAATACTTTGGCCTGGTCAAAGGTCTTTGATCCTTTTCCCTGTACCATATAACACAATAATGTCCATGGAGCACCTGCAAAACCGATCAATGGCACGCGGCCATTCAATTCTTTTTTGATGAGTTTGATCGCTTCAAAAACATAGCCTAATGTTTCCTGAACATCCGGAACACGCACACGCACCAGATCTTTAAAATTCTTAACCGGATCAGGCAAGTAAGGGCCCTGGCTTTCTACCAGTTGTACTTCCAGACCCATCGCTTGTGGTACGACCAGAATATCAGAGAAAAGGATAGCAGCATCAACTCCCACAATATCTACGGGTTGAATAGTGATCTCACAGGCCAGTTCCGGTGTCTGGCATCTTTCAAAGAAGCCATATTTTTCCCGCAACACCATATACTGCGGTAAATAACGGCCGGCCTGGCGCATCATCCATACCGGTGTTCTTTCTGTTTGTTCGCCGCGAAGGGTTCTTAGTATCAGATCGTTTTGTAACATATGATTCGTGAGTGGTGAGTAGTGAGTAGTGAGTATCCTTTGTGGGAGATCACTATCTCATATAGTCACTTATTTGATAAAATATTTTTAATGATTCTTTGAAAAATAGTCCAATGCCTGAGTTACCAATTCATCTTTTCCAGGCAACTTGCTAATGATCACTTTGTTGCTGCAGAACTTTGCAACCGTTTTAGCTGTGGTATTACCAATGGCAAAAACAATGGTCCTGGCAATTAGTTTGTTCTTTTTGAAAAAACTTTCTACGGCACTCGGACTAAAAAACAGAACCGCATCATATTCCTTTTCAACAGAATGTTCTACAGCCAGGGTTTCATAAACAACGATCTCGTTTACAGTGATCCGATGTTTTTCAAGTTTTCCCGGTAGTTCATCCCTGCGTTGGTTACCACAGAAGAAGATCACTTCTTCCGGATCTTCCTGCTCTATGATCTCGTTTGCCAGTTCATCTGCATTATCAGCGGTGCCTGCTATTGCCTCCGCTCCAAAATAGGTTGTGATCAATTCTTTGGTCTTGAAACCCATACAGAAAATACGCCATTCAGGTATATGTCCGTCCAGCATTTCGGTAACAGCTTCCACGGCATTCATACTGGTAAATACAACTACGGCCTCCTGTACAGAAGCCCATTCTATTTCCTGCTGTACTTCTATGGTTTGAATGGCTTCGGTTTCTATGAACGGTAATACATCCAGAAGAATGTCTTTCTGATTTGCCTCTTCTATTCTTGATTCATCAACAGGCCTGGTGCATAGTATTTGTAGTTTATGCTCCGGCATTGCGAATGGCATTGACAATTTTATCTGCACCCCTGGCTAATAGGTCTTCTGCGGCTTTTCTGCCCAGATCGCCACATTGCAAAGCAGCTTTGTGAAATGAGGTTTCCATCTTTTCTTTTCCATCAACCGATAAAATATGTCCTCTAAAAGTTACAAATCCGTCTTTCCATTCTGCCAAAGCACTGATGGGAGTAGCGCATCCGCCCAATAATGTCTTTAAAAAGTCTCTTTCAATACAGGTACATAAAGCGGTTGCTGGATCATTCAGTAATCCCAGGGCAGTTTTTGTTTCGTGGTCATCTTCTCTGCAAACAATCATAATGGCTCCTTGTGCCGGCGCGGGCAGCATCCAGTCGAGCTCTATTGAGTTTTCCGGGCGAAGGCCGATACGTTCCAATCCCGCTGCCGCAAAAATGGCGCCATCCCAATTACTCTCACTCACTTTGCGTAATCGTGTATTTACATTGCCCCGCAGGTTTTCCAACGTATGGTTGGGATACCGGTTCAGCCATTGTGCTTTGCGGCGGATGCTGCTGGTAGCAATGGTTAATCGTGAATGGTCAATTGTCAATGACTCATTATTCAGCATTGACCATTCACCATTCACAATACCCAACGCATCACTTATATCACTTAATTCGTTTTTTAAAACCAAAATATCTTTATAAGAAGCTCTCTCCAAAACCGCAGCCTGTTGTATCCCTTTTGCCAATTGGGTAGGTACATCTTTCATGGAATGAACGGCAAGGTCTATGCGGTTACTTAGTAAGGCAGCATCTAATGTTTTTGTAAAAATACCCTGTACACCAATTTCATATAATGGCGTTACCAGATCTACATCGCCATCGCTTTTCATGTACACGAGTTCGGTGGCAATGCCATTGTTTTTCAGTTGCTCCTGTACCAATGTAGCCTGCCAAACAGCCAACTGACTGTCGCGGGTGCCTATTCGTAAAACCTTGTTCATGCTAGTTTATGCTGATGGTCATGAAATCATTAATGGCCTCAATATAGTAACATCCGGGCTGATGTTGTGTACGCATTTTTACGGCCACTGTATTCACCACTTTCTGGATAACGGCAGTATCTACAACCGTTACATGAGTAGTTGCGGTAAACATTTCACAGGAATGCATATCATGCAGTTTCTGTTTCACCGCTTTTAAAACCGGCACATGACTGCGCAGGGTAAACCAATCGTTGAATTCACCGATATGGTTATGTATGATCGCCATCGCTTTAGGAACTTCTGCCTGACGGATGCGAAGGGTTTTGTCGTTGATCACAGACAGATCATCCACATTGGCCAAAGAAATATGTGGCAGGTTGCCAACAGACGGTTCAATATTGTTAGGGATAGAAAGGTCGATCAGAATTTTTGGAGTACTGTTAATAAGACTTTCTCTGGTGATCACCGCTTTATCGGCATGTGTGGCCACGATAAAAATATCTGCTTCCTGTAATTCTTTATTCAGATCTGCGTACGAAGTGGTTTGTAAACCCAGTTCAGTTGCCAGCTCGATGGCTTTCGCTTCCGTACGATTGATGAGTGTGATGTTTTTGGTATCCAGATAATCCACCAGGTTCTTGCAGGTATTGCGGCCGATCTTTCCGGTACCCAGCAGAACGATCTTTTTACCATGCGTATCTGCAACCTGTTGTTTGATATATTGAATAGCCGCAAAAGCCACAGAAATAGTGCCGTCGCTTAAATGGGTTCCGTTTTTAATGGCTTTGGATGATTGTAAAACGGTGTTGAAGAGTCTTTCCATAAAAGCACCCACAAAACCTCTTTCACGCGCAAATTTTACTGCCAGTTTCATTTGCCCTACGATCTCATAATCGCCAAGGATCTGAGAATCCAGTCCGGCACCCACTGAAAAAATATGTTCAACCGCTTCACGGCCATTCCTGATATAACATAATTGACGGAAAGTATCCGCATCACCCACTGTTTCACTGCAAAGCAGATTGATCAGGGTATTGGCATCCGCCGCAAGCCCGTAGATCTCGGTGCGGTTACAGGTGCTCAGAATAAAAAGCTCCTGTAAGCCCATTAATGCGGCTTTTTGCAAAAGGGAAGCATATTTATCGGAACTAACGGCAAACTCGCCACGAATAGCTGCGTCTGTTTTTTTATAGTTGATCCCTGCTACGAAAAATTGGTTCATATTCATGCTTGCTGCCTTTTCTATGATAACTACGCAAAGGTATCCTCAGTGGATTCTTCAAAAACATGAGTTTGGTCATTCCTATGTCATTTCTCTGTCATGTTTTGTCATAGAATCTCAAAATAACCCATGTCAATGAATCCCAGAGACGCGAACGCTCGTTAGTTGTGCTGATGGTTAACCAAACCTTTAGCGAATAAGGATGTTAGATTACATTTGCAAACACAATTGAAATATGTCACAAACCAGAGCGATAATATTGATGAACCTCGGTTCACCCGATTCAACATCCGTGAAAGATGTCAGAAAATACCTGAATGAGTTCTTAATGGATGGAAAAGTGATCGATATCCCCTTTATCGCCCGCGCTTTATTGGTAAGAGGCATCATTGTTCCTTTTCGTGCACCCAAATCGGCTGAAGCCTATAAGACCATCTGGACGGATGAAGGCTCTCCACTCATCGTTCTTACCAAACAATTACAGCAATCCCTGCAGCAAAAAGTTGCCGAACCGGTTACCATTGCCATGCGTTATGGCAGCCCTTCACCAAAAGAAGCGTTTGACCTCTTGCTGAAACAAAACCCTGATCTCAAAGAGGTGATCCTTGTGCCGCTTTATCCGCATTTTGCCATGAGCAGTTATGAAACAGCGGTTGACTATGCTAAAGAACAATATGCGGCCAACAACTATCCTTTCAAAATATCTTTTATCAAACCTTTTTACCAGGAGCCTGATTATATCAATGCCCTGGCAGAGAATATAAAACCCTGGCTGGCAAAAGACCATGATCATATCTTATTCAGCTATCATGGTATTCCTGAGCGACATATCCGTAAAAGCGATACCACCGCTTGCCATTGCTTACAGGTAAATAATTGTTGTGAAGTAGATTCTCCTGCACATGACACCTGTTATCGTCACCAGGTTTTTACCACTACACGTTTGGTAACAGAAAAACTGGGTATCCCGAAAGATAAATTCAGTTTATCATTTCAGTCGCGCCTGGGCAAAGGATGGCTGCAGCCCTTTACAGATATACGTTTGGAAGAAATGCCAAAGGAAGGGATCAAAAAATTATTGGTCATCTGTCCGGCCTTTGTAAGCGATTGTTTAGAAACCCTGGAAGAGATCGCCGAACGCGGAAAAGAAAGCTTTATGGAAGCCGGTGGCGAATCCTACGAAATGATCCCTTGTTTAAATACCCATCCGCTTTGGGTGGATACGTTGGTAAAATGGATGGAAGACTATAAGCTAGGTGATCAGGATATGATATTGAAATAATTCCCCCCCCTCCTATGTTGGTCATAAGACAAACATCGGAAGCATCGCAGGTAATTTTTAATTCTTAATTTCTAATTTTTAATTTTAATTTACCTCATGACTCTCTACTTCAAAGCCCTACACATCATATTCGTGGTAACCTGGTTTGCCGGCCTGTTCTACATGCCCCGGTTCTTTATCTATGCCACCGAAGCAGGAGAGAAGGGCGAGCCGGAAAAGACAATTTTGCAAAACCAGTTCAAGATCATGATGAAAAGGCTTTGGTACGGCATCACCTGGCCATCCGCTGTTCTCACCCTTATTTTTGGAACCATCGTGCTTTTTGATGCCGGCTGGTACACCATCGTTTTTAAACCCGAGGGCCGCTGGCTGTTGATTAAGCTAATTTTTGTGGTGCTTCTCTATATTTATCACTGGTCGCTCCAGGTATTGGTTAACCAGGAGATCAAAGGCATTTACAGATACAGTTCCCAACAGCTCCGTATCTGGAATGAGGTGGCTACCATCATCCTGATTGCAGTGGTAATGCTGGTTACAGTAAAATCGAGTATCAGTATGGTATGGGGATTAATCGGTTTAACCTTATTTATCATATTGTTAATGAGTGCTATACGTATATACAAAATACTTCGAAATAGTAAATAGCTATTATCAATAATCATAAATGCTTTGATTTTTGATCTGATTTTGTCCATGGACCATGGTCTATGGTACATATACAAAATCTTTCCTAAAGACTCCCGACTCACGGCTCACGATTGACGACTGACGAATAGCTTTCACGTCTCAATATTTCTTACCTTCGCCCCCTTAAAAACCCGCCTGAAATTCAGGAGGGCAGTACATTTCAAGCGATTTGAAGGCTATGAGCGTTAAATACCCAGAATTCTCCGGGCTCAATCTCCCGGCAATAGAACAGGAAATATTGGCCAAATGGAGCAAAGAACAGGCTTTTGAAAAAAGTGTTTCGCTGCGTGAAGGCAGGAAGCCATTTGTGTTTTATGAAGGCCCGCCAAGTGCCAACGGGTTACCGGGTATTCACCATGTGATCTCGCGTACCCTGAAGGATATGGTTTGCCGCTACAAGACCATGCAGGGTTTTCAGGTAAAAAGAAAGGGGGGATGGGATACACACGGACTGCCTATTGAACTGGGTGTAGAAAAAGAACTGGGTATCACCAAAGAAGATATCGGCAAGAAAATATCGGTTGAAGAATACAATAAAAAATGCCGCGAAGCCGTATTGCGTTATAAGGATAAATGGGATGATCTCACCAATAAAATGGGCTACTGGGTTGACCTGAACGATCCCTATATCACTTTCGATAATAAATACATTGAAACACTCTGGTGGATCTTAAGTGAATTGTACAAGAAAGGGTTCCTGTATGAGAGCGTAAGCATACAACCCTATTCACCTGCTGCCGGAACAGGTTTGAGTTCGCATGAACTGAACCAGCCCGGTACTTACAAAGATGTGAAAGACACATCTGCAGTGGCCATGTTCAAAGCGGTAAAGAATACAAAAAGCCTGTTCCTGTTTGATGCGGCCGCTGATGAGGAAGTTTTCTTTATTGCCTGGACCACTACACCATGGACTTTGCCATCTAACCTGGGATTAACAGTTGGACCTAATATTGATTATGTACTGGCTAAGACATTCAATCCATATACACATCTTCCGGTAAATGTGATACTGGCGAAAGCCTTACTGGGTAAGTATTTCAAACCCGAAGGAGAAAATGGGGATTTTGACGGATACAGTGAAAAAGCAAAGATTCTCCCCTGGAAAATATTGACTGAATTCAAAGGGTCAAAGATTGAAGAATGTGAATACGAGCAATTATTGCCATACGAAGCAAACTCTTTGGAAGCTATCAGACTCCAGACTCCAGACTCCAGACCCTTCAGAGTTATTACAGGTGATTTTGTTACCACTGAAGACGGTACCGGTATTGTGCATACGGCACCGGCATTTGGTGCAGATGACTATCGGGTAGGTAAGAAATTCAATATCGGTATTTTAACGATGGTTGACAAACAGGGAAAATTTGTAGATGGCCTTGGCGAATTCAGTAATCGATATGTAAAGAATTATAAAGACGATAAGGATTATGTGGATGTGAATGTTGACATCAGCGTAAAACTGAAAAAAGAGAACCGCGCTTTCAAAGTAGAAAAATACGAACACAGTTATCCGCATTGCTGGAGAACCGATAAACCCATTTTATATTATCCGTTGGATGCATGGTTTATCAAAACCACAGCAGTAAAGGATCGTATGGTGGAACTGAATAAGACCATCAACTGGAAACCGAAATCAACCGGTGAAGGAAGATTTGGAAACTGGCTGGAGAACATGGTAGACTGGAACCTCAGCCGCAGCCGCTATTGGGGAACGCCTTTACCGGTTTGGAGAACAGAAGATGGCGATGAAGAAGTTTGTATCGGGTCCATTGCAGAACTGAATGAAGGTATCCGCAAAGCCAGTGAAGTGTTGGGCGGTGATACCAATAAAAATTATTTACACGAAGGCATCCTCGATCTGCATAAACCCTTTGTAGATGATATCATTCTGGTAAGTGCATCCGGCAAGCCGATGAAACGTGTGGCCGATCTGATAGATGTATGGTTCGATAGTGGTGCGATGCCTTATGCCCAATGGCATTATCCTTTTGAAAATAAAGACCTGATTGATAAAGGCGAAGCCTTCCCGGCAGATTTTATTGCAGAAGGCGTTGACCAAACCCGTGGCTGGTTCTATACTTTACATGCCTTGGGTGTTATGCTGTTCGACAGTGTTGCGTACAAAGCTGTGGTAAGTAATGGTTTAGTATTGGATAAAGACGGAAACAAAATGAGTAAACGCCTCGGCAACGTGGTGAACCCTTTTGAAACCATCGAAAAATATGGGGCAGATGCTACTCGCTGGTACCTCATCACCAATGCATCTCCCTGGGATAATCTTAAGTTTGATCTGGCGGGTATTCAGGAAGTACAACGTAAATTCTTTGGAACACTATATAATACGTACCAGTTCTTTGCCCTGTATTCCAATGTAGATGGATTTGCTTTTAAAGAAGCCGCTATTCCGCTCAATGAAAGGCCGGAGATCGACAGATGGATCCTTTCTTCGCTCAATACATTGATCAAGGATGTAACCCGTTCAATGGACGATTTCGAACCAACACTGGCAGGTCGTGCTATTGAAGAATTTGTGGATGAACACCTGAGCAACTGGTATGTTCGTCTCTGCCGCCGCCGTTTCTGGAAGGGCGAGTACGAGCAGGATAAGATCAGTGCATATCAGACATTATATACCTGTCTGGAAACCATCGTACGATTAATGGCTCCGATCTCTCCGTTCTTTAGCGATGCGGTTTTCCGTAATCTGAATGCGGTAACGGGTAAATTTCAGGTAAGGTCCATTCACCATGCCGATTTTCCGGTAGCCGATGAATCTGTGATCGATCGTTCTCTGGAGGAAAGGATGCAGCTGGCACAGGATACCTGTTCGCTGGTGCTTTCTCTGCGTAAAAAAGTGAATATCAAGGTTCGTCAGCCGCTTCAGAAACTCATGATCCCGGTACTGAATCCGGAAATGAAAGACCAGTTGCAGAAGATCGAAGACCTGATCAAAGCGGAAGTAAATGTGAAAGAGCTGGAATATATCACCGAAACAGAGGGCGTGATCAGCAAAAAGATCAAAGCCAATTTCAAGGCCCTGGGTACCCGATTGGGTGGTAAAATGAAAGCGGTAAGTGCTGCCATAGCTCAGTTCAGTCAGCTGGATATTACAAAGCTGGAAAAAGAGGGAAATTATGCATTAACCATTGACGGTGAGGAAGTTACGATAGGCCTGACCGATGTAGATATTGTGGCTGAAGATATTCCGGGTTGGAGTGTGGCCAGTAAGGGCAGCCTTACAGTGGCACTGGATATTACGCTTACGGATGAATTAAAGCAGGAAGGGGAGGCAAGGGAATTTGTAAACCGTGTACAGAATATCAGAAAAGACAGCGGTTTTGACCTCACAGACCGTATATTCGTGACCGTGCTTGAGAGCCCCCAGCTGAAGCCATCCATTATTAAATATAACGACTATATTTGCCGCGAAATTTTGGCAGATACCATTGATTGGGTGCCCCGGTTAGAAACCGGCACTGAAGTGGAAATCAATGAGATCCTGTTGAAAGTGGTAGTTACCAAAAAAGGATAAACTTGTATGCCTACTAAGAAACCAGCTCCGAAGAAGGTGGCTCCGGCCAAAAAAGCTCCTGCTAAGCCAGCGCCTAAAAAAGCGGCACCGGCTAAGAAAGCACCGGCTAAACCAGCGCCCAAAAAAGTGGCTCCTGCTAAAAAAGCAGCCCCAAAACCAGCGCCTAAAAAAGTGGTGCCGGCTAAAAAAGTAGTTGCCAAACCAGCGCCTAAAAAACCTGCTCCGGCCCCTGCAAAAAAGCCAGCCCCAAAGCCAGCCCCGGTTAAAGTGGTGAAAGTAGCGCCTAAACCTGTTGCCAAACCGGCAGCACCTGTTAAACCAGCCCCAAAACCAGTGGCCCCTGCTCCGGTTAAACCCGTTGCACCCCCTGCTAAACCAAAAGTTGAGGTAAAAGCCCCGCCGGCTCCGCCTGTTAAACCTGTAAAAAAACAACCAGAACCCATAAAAGACGTGAAAGTACCGAAGATCAATACGAAGTCGAGTGTGCCTTATAAGCCCGGATATACCCAACTAGAAAAAAGAGTAGCAGAATTAACCGCCAATAACGGAGATCCACTTGTAAAATATAGTGATTCTGATCTGACTGAATTCAGGGAACTGATCTCGAAAAAACTGGAAGCCGCTAAAAAGGAATTGGCCTATTTGCAAGGCCTGATCACCCGTAAGGATGAAATGGGTGGTGATAATGATGATGCACGTTATATGACCATGGAAGATGGCAGTATGAGCATGGAAAGAGAACAATTAAGCCAGATGGCCAGCAGGCAGATCACTTATATTGATCACCTGGAAAAAGCCATGATGCGTATTGAGAACAAGACCTACGGTATTTGCCGTGTAACCGGAAAGCTGATCGACAAAGCCCGCTTACGCGCCGTACCACATGCTACATTAAGCCTGGAAGCAAAACTGGGATTGGTGAAAACTTCAGAACAATAGAATTTATCTGAGTTATAAATGAAAAGGCCGCAGTGATGCGGCCTTTTTCGTCATTGCGAGGCACGAAGCAATCTGAACTATAAGATTTGAGTTCAATTGCATTTCAAACAGCATGATCGTATAAAAAATTGCGCCTTTGCGCCAATCCGTGCATTCATTCTGCGATAGGGATTGTCCGTTGTTAATAGCAAAAAAATATAGATTGTTTCAAGTGCTGTCCTCAGATTGCTTCGTTCCTCGCAATGACGTCACTTCACTTCCTGCATATCCACCAACCGCTTATAGATTCCGCCATGCGCAAGTAACTGCTCGTGCGTACCGCGTTCTGCGATCTCTCCTTTCTGGAGTACAATGATCTCATCTGCGTGGCGGATAGTTGATAAACGGTGGGCGATCACCAATGAGGTACGGTTCTGCATCATGTTGTTGATGGCATCCTGTACCAGGCGTTCACTTTCTGTATCCAGTGATGAAGTGGCTTCATCTAAAATGAGGATCGGTGGATTTTTGAGAACGGCCCGGGCAATCGTTAAACGCTGTCTTTCACCACCACTTAATTTACTTCCACGGTCGCCGATATTGGAATAAAATCCTTCTTCTTTTTGTTGGATAAAATGCAGGGCATTGGCCACAGTAGCGGCATGTTCAATATCTTTTTCGGAAACACTGTCAACCCCCAGCGCAATATTACTGGCAATGGTATCATTGAACAGAATGGGTTCCTGTGTTACAATTCCCATTAAACTTCTTACAGAATGCAGTGTGTAGTTTTTAATATTCACCCCATCAATTAATAATTCTCCACCGGATACATCATGAAAACGAGGTACCAGATCGGCCAAAGAACTTTTACCGGCACCTGAGGATCCTACCAGGGCAATGGTCTTACCTTTTTCAATGGTGAGATTGATATTGTTCAGAATGATCTTGTCCTCGTATGCAAAAGAAACATTTTTGAATTCAATGCAGTGGTTAAATGAAGGTATAGGTTTGGCATCCGGAGCATCTGTAACTGTTAACGGGGCCTGTAATATTTCTTCTATCCTTTGAATTGCCGAACTTCCACGCTGTGCGTTATAGAAAGCGGTAGATAAGGATTTGGCGGGATTGATGATCTGTGTGAAGAATACGATATAGGTAATAAAACTTTCAGGGGTTAAGCCCACTTCCTTACCCAACACAAGTTTGCCACCAAACCAGAGTATACAGCTTAATACCAATACTCCCATAAATTCAGACATAGGGGAAGCCAGATCGCGACGGAAATTCATTTTGTTCCTGATCTGGTTAAGGGTATTATTTGTATCGAAGAATTTATTCCGCAGGATCTTCTCAGCGTTAAAAGCCTTGATCACACGTAACCCTCCAAGGGTTTCATCCAGTATCGACATTAACGTACCTAGTTGTTCCTGTGAAGCAGTGGATTGTTTTTTGAGAGAACGGCTTACTCTTCCGATGATAAAACCGGTAAGGGGTAAGAGTACCAGCAGGAATAAAGAGAGTGCCGGACTGAGATAAACAAGTGATACCAGGATAATGAGAATATTCAGTGGGTCGCGTATCAGGCCTTCCAATGTGCTCATTACACTCCATTCTACTTCGTTGGCATCATTACTCATACGGCTGATAATATCTCCTTTGCGTTGCTCTGTAAAGAAGCCAATGGGTAACTCAAGGATCTTGGCATACAGATCGGAGCGTAGTTTGGTCATCACATAATTCCGCATAGGTGCCAGTACCCTGAACGATAAGTAGGTAAATGCATTTTTAAAGAAAACTGAAATGATGATGATAAGACAGATCGCACCCAGGGCATACACTTCACCGTGGTCTGTGATCAGTTTACCAATAAAGAATTTTAAGTAATTCAATACACTTTCTGCCGAAAAGCTAAGCTTTGGCTGCACATTGATAAATTTTTCCTTCCCAAACAACATCTGCAGAAAAGGTGCCAGCATGGCAAGCGATACCAATGAAAAAAGGATAGACAACAGGTTGAAAACCACATACAGAACAATATTCTGCTTCTGGCTCCTCAGGTAAAATAATATTCGGGAAAATCGCTTCATAAAGGATAAAACACTTAAAACAGAGCAAAGTAAGTAAATTTGCAGTCAATCAAATGTTAGAATATGGAGGAGGGAAAACGCCAAAGACAGGTGGCAGGCGCACTGCAGGAAGAATTGAATGATATTTTCAGGCGCTTAGGTCTGGGTATGATCGATGGCGGAATGGTATCCATTTCTTCCATAAAAGTTACGCCCGACCTGCTGGAAGCCCGTATCTACCTGAGCCTTTTTCAGGTAAAAGATGCTGCTGCTGCCATGAAAACCATCGAATCCAGGGCCTGGGAGATCAAGAAAGAGCTGGCCGATAGGGTAAAACACCAATTACGCCGCATCCCCGTTCTGCATTTTTACCACGATGACACACTCGATTATGTGTTCAAGATGGAAGAGATCTTTAAAAAAATAGAAGAAGACAAAACACCCGAAAAGGAATAATTAACGGATTAGCGGATTACGGATTTGCGAATTATCAGATCGCAATCCACAAATCCGTAATCCGCAAATCCGATAATTGAATGAACCTCCTCTTCGCCTGGCGCTATTTCAGATCCAACAAATCTACCAACGCGATCAATATCATTGCGTGGATCAGTGTGCTGGCCATTGGGGTTGGTAGTGCGGCACTCATTATTGTATTAAGTGTATTCAATGGATTCGAAGACCTGGTAAAAGGTTTGTATGCCGATTTTTATTCGGATATCCGCATCGTTCCCGCACGCGGAAAAACATTTCATATCACACCCTCCGAATTACAAAATATCAAAGCTACTAACGGAGTTGCTGTTTTTAGTTTTGTAGCGGAAGAAAAAGCAGTGCTGAATGGCGCTTTTCAAACCATTGTTTCTATAAAAGGGGTGGATGAAAAATATACATCGCTCAATAATATCAATACCCCCAAACACATCCCAAGAGGTAAATTTGAAGTGGGAACCATCGATGCCCCCAAACTTGTGGTAGGTGCCGGTATTGAAAATGCTGCAGGGTTAAGTGTTGAGAAAGGACTGTATCCCGCCACGATTTATTTACCTAACCGTCAGGCTTCCAGGCTCAGTTCTGATGACGGTCTGAATGCATTTTCTGTTACACCTGTTGGTACGTTTGCTGTGCAGCAGGATTTTGATAACAAATATGTTTTCAGCAATCTCGCATTTGTAAAATACATGCTGGGTATGACGGAGAACGAATACAGTGCCGTAGAACTCAAAGTGAATACAGATCCCAACAAAGTAAAAAAGCAATTACAGGCAGCACTGGGAAACAACTTTCTTGTAGAAACCCGATACGAGCAAAACAAAAGTTTATATGCGGTAATGCAGGTTGAGAAATGGGTGATCTATGGAATTCTGTCTTTGATACTGATCGTTGCGGCGTTCAATATGATTGGCGCCTTAACCATGCTGGTATTGGAAAAGCAAACAGATATTGCCGTGCTGAAAGCCATGGGTGCAGACGAACAAAAAATTCAGCGCATCTTTTTAAGTGAAGGCTTGTTATTAGCGTTATTGGGTGGCGGTGGCGGTATCATACTGGCAACCCTGATCTGTTGGATACAGGTACGCTTTCATCTGATCAAATTAGGTGGCGATACATTTATTATCGACTATTACCCTGTAAAATTATTGGCAGGAGATTTTTTACTGGTATCCGCAACTGTAGCATTCATCGCCATCCTTGCCGCATGGATCCCCTCACGTAAAGCCAGCCTTCAGTCATTCTCTCTAAAAAGTTAGTGCTCACAAACCGCGCCTCTGCGCCTTTGCGTGCAAATTTTTTCTCGCAAAGACACAAAGAAAAACGCATCACGTGTTATGTGATGCGTTTCAAAATATTCGTACCTCGTACTTCTAACTTCGTACCTGTATTAATAATCTCCCAAAGTCTCCGGCAACTGCGCCAATGCTTTTGCTAACTGCTCATCATTGGGTGCAATACCGTGCCATTCGTGACTGCCTTCCATAAAATCAACACCCTTACCCATTTCTGTCTTCATCAGAATACAGATCGGTTTGCCCTGGCCTGTCATAGATTTCGCTTTGTTCAGCGTAGCAACAGTATCGTCCATATCATTGCCGTTCATTTCAATAACGGTCCAGTTAAAGGCTTCAAATTTGGCACGCAGACTATCCAGTCCCATTACCTTTTTAGTAGGGCCGTCTATCTGTTGACCGTTCCAGTCAATGGTAGAGATCAGGTTATCCACTTTATGGTGGGCTGCAAACATGATGGCTTCCCAATTCTGACCTTCATCTAATTCACCGTCTCCATGTAAAGAGAAAACAAGATGATTATCGCCATTCAGTTTCTTGGTTAATGCAGCGCCTATGGCAACGCTCATACCTTGACCTAAAGAACCACTTGCAACACGCACGCCTGGTAAATGCTCGTGTGTGGTAGGGTGCCCCTGTAAACGGGTATTGATCTTACGGAAACTGGCCAGTTCTTTTACTTCAAAATAGCCGGAATGCGCAAGGGCAGAATAATATACGGGAGAAATATGTCCGTTGGAAAGGAAGAACAGGTCTTCATTCAGACCGTCCATTTTAAAAGCCCGGTCATGTTTCATGATCTCGAAGAAAAGGGCCGCAAAATAATCGGCACAACCCAGGGAACCGCCGGGATGGCCGCTTTGTACACCATGCACCATACGAACAATGTCGCGTCTCAGCTGGTTGGCTACATCTTTTAACTCCTGTATACTTGCCATAGCAATATTTTTATGGCAGCGAAGATAAGGGTTGTAGGTTTATCGGTTTATGGGTTTACCGGTTTATTTATACCAATAAACGAATACGCAGGTAAACCAAGAAACTCACAACTATTCATTAATTTCGCCCCAGTAAAAAAAATCATATGTCGGAAGAATTACAAATGATCGTAGAAGATACAGAAGAGAGTATGCGTAAGGGCATTAGCCATCTGGAGGTGGAATTGACCAAGATCAGGGCCGGAAAAGCCAATCCTGCCATGGTAGATGGTATTAACGTAGACTATTATGGTTCTCCAACCCCCATTACACAGGTAGCCAATATTACCATACTGGATGCACGTACCATTAGTATCCAGCCCTGGGAGAAGAATATGCTGCAGGCTATTGAAAAAGCCATTATGCAGGCCAATATCGGGATCACACCGCAGAGCGATGGTAACCAGATCCGTCTGTTCCTGCCCCCGCTTACCGAAGAGAGGAGAAAAGAATTGGTTAAAAAAGCCAGCGGCGAGGGTGAAAACTCCAAAGTAGCTATCCGCAATATCCGTCGTGATGCCATAGAACAGATCAAGAAATTAGGAAAGGATGGCTTAAGCGAAGACGCCGTAAAAGACGGAGAGAAAAGTGTTCAGGAAATCACCGACAGGTATATTGTACTGGTTGATAAACACCTGGCTGCGAAAGAAAAAGATATGATGGCAGTATAGTTTATCCGTTTATTGGTTTACTGGTTTATTTGTACCGGTAAACCAGTAAACCAGTAAACCAATAAACCGGTCTTACTTCCTGTTTACCAGATACACCCCACCCAGAATAATTCCCAAACAGCCTACCTGCCACATCGTTACATGTTCTCCGTACAGAACGCCCCACATCACTGCAATAAAGGGAATGCCATAGGTTACCATTGACGCAAATAAAGTGCCGGCCCTTTTTACCAGCATATAAAAAAGGATAGATGCTACCGCTGTTCCCATGATCCCCAAAACGGCAGAAGCAGCAGTTGAAATGAGTACGGTTTTATCTCCCAGAGGCAATGAAAAATAGCCGTTGATATAAAGAATGATAAGTGTTGGAATGATCAGGAAAACAAATGCCAGCGATGCAATATTGATGGAGCCAATTCCCTGCATATGCCTGCCCACCATATTTACATTAATGCCATAAAGAACAGTGGCCAGCAATACCAGCATCGTATACGATACATTGGCAAAATGAATATCGCCATTGGGTGAAACCAGCATATAAAGCCCGATAAAACCGATAAGCACACCCGTTATCTTTCTCCAATGGGCTTTGAGCTGAAAGAAACTGATACCGATGATAATGGTAAACAAAGGGGTCAGGGCATTTAAGATCCCTGCCAGCGAACTGTCGATCCTTGTTTCAGCGATGCAAAACAAATAGGCAGGAAAAAAACTGCCCAGTAACCCGGAAAGTATCACCAGCGCCAGTTTGTTACGCGGCACCTGTAATAAGGCTTTGCGGGCAAAAGGGATCAATACCAATCCGGCACTTAAAATGCGGATAGATGCCACATCATAAGGGGTAAGTATGTTCATGCCCGCTTTCATGAGTATGAAGGAACTGCCCCAGATCAGCGACAGAATGGTAAAAAGCCCCCAATTGATCAGTTTGTCTCTCACTATGTTAATTTGGCCAAAGTTGCATTTTTTACAAAAGCAAAAGGATAATTTTATATAAAAGAATTACCGTGCCAGCCATTCATCTGCATAAGATCAGTACAAGGGCGCCGAAAGGGCTGAACAAAGACCAAACAAAAGAAAAAACAGCAAAGCTGTTAGAAGAGTTGGATGAATTGCAAAACCTGCTCTATGCACAATCCAAATATTCTATACTGGTAGTCATTCAGGGTATGGATGCCAGCGGCAAAGACGGAACCATCCGGGCCGTATTTGGTAAATTAAATCCCCAGGGGGTAATGGTCCGGTCTTTTAAAGCTCCTACTGCAGAAGAATTATCACACGATTTTTTATGGCGTATACACGAACATGCCCCTGCAAAAGGAATGATACAGGTCTTCAACCGGTCGCATTATGAAGATATACTGGTTACCCGGGTTCACAAATGGTGTAATGATAAACTGGCTAAAGAACGAATGAAAGCCATTAATGATTTCGAGGATCTGCTTACCCGGCATAATGCCACACATATTCTTAAATTCTATCTCCATATGTCGCCCGAAGAGCAACAGATCCGTTTAAAAGAAAGGCTCAGGGATCCCCGAAAACAATGGAAGTATAATGAGAACGACATGGAAGAGGCAAAGATCTGGAAATTGTATATGATGATGTATGAAGATTGTTTTCAATACTGCAACAAACAGCCCTGGCAGATTATTCCTTCAGACCAACATTGGTATAAAGAATACCTGATAGCGTCTGCCCTGCATAAACTGCTGAAAGGGTTGAATATGCAATACCCCGGACTCAAGAAATAAACAGCTTTTGGTGATTCGATTTCTTGTAGTATTTTCAACCTGAACAAAATCAATTCTATATGGGCATGCTGAAAGAATTCAAAGAATTTGCCATGAAGGGTAACCTGGTAGACATTGCCGTTGCCTTTGTGATGGGTGCTTCTTTTGGAAAAATCGTTACTTCTTTTGTAGATGGTATCGTAATGCCGTTGGTTGGTATGCTTACCGGTGGTGTGAATTTTAATGATAAGGTATGGGTGCTTAAAGATGCGGTACCCGGGGTAAAAGATGCGGGCGGCAAAGTGATTACACCTGCTGTGGCCGAAGTTGCTGTAAAATACGGGGCTTTTATTACCAATCTCTTCGATTTTATCGTAGTGGCTTTCTCTGTTTTCCTGGTCATCAAAGCCATCAATAAAATGAAGAAAGAAGACCCCGCTGCTCCCGCCAAACCTGCCGAACCCTCCAATGCTGATAAATTGCTGGCCGAGATCAGGGACGCGTTGAAAAAGACAGAAGAGAAGCAATAATAAGCGTGAGTCGTTAGTCGTGAGTTGTGAGTAAGACCGGAAGGCCTACTCACGTCTCACGATTCACGACTTACGAATTCCCCCAAGCTTATTGGTGGATAACTATTCCCTTATCACCCACTATTTTAGCCCTGTTTCGGTTTTCTTTGCAGCTAAAGCTATTGACCCGTGAATAATGTGAGTTACCAGATCAAGTTGGATCAGTTTGAGGGCCCTTTCGACCTGCTCTTGTTCTTTATTGAAAGAGATGAGCTGGATATTTACAATATCCCTATCACCAAGATCATCAACGACTTTCTCGATTTCATCCACCAGGGCGAAAAACTGAATATTGAATTGAGCAGTGAATTCATCCTGTTCGTTTCTACCCTTATGCGCATCAAGGCAAGATTATTATTGCCACGAAAGGAAATTGATGCTGATGGCAATGAGATCGATCCGCGCCAGGAACTGATCGATAAGATCCTCGAATACAAACGTTTCAAAGAAGCCGCCGTACAGATGGCCGAAATGGAAGCACAACGTATGCTCATGATCAAACGCGGTAACCTGCAACGCGAGATCGTATCTATTGGTGAAGAAGCTTCTGAAGGCACTGAGATCCAAAACATCACCATGTTCAAACTCATGAAAGCGTTTGAAAAAGTGATGCTTCGTGTGCAGGAACGCCAGAACAGACCGGTTCATACCGTTGTACGTTACAACTATACCATGGAAGGCAGCCGTGATTATATGCTCGGTTTTGTACAAAAAGAAAAAACAGTTTCTTTCGAAAAAGTATTTGAAGTATGTAACGACAGGATCCATGCACTCTTCCTCTTCTTATCACTGCTCGAATTATCACAACAGAAATTTATGAAACTACTGGTAGGACAGGGGATGAACAATTTTATTGTTGAATGGAACGAGCATCGAGAAGATGATCTGGAGGCAGAAGGCAATGTAGGCGAGAATGATATCATTGAAGAATCATCATCTCCTTCTTTCGAAGACGAATCCATACCTGAAACAGAATAAGGATATCAGATACGTCAATAAAAAAATCCGGTACAAAGCGTAACCGGATTTTTTTATTGTAATATTTCCTGCGTGTTAACCCGCGATCAGGGTACTCACACTCACTTTTTCTTTCATTAATTCCCTCACTGCATCGGCAATGCCCTGGGCATCATACGCACATTCTCTGTGTAATTCTTTCAGTGTACCATGTTCTACCAGTCTGTCGGGGATGCCTAATATTTTAACTTCTGCACGGTAATTGTGTTTATTCATGAACTCCAGAATAGCCGTTCCAAATCCACCAACTACTGTTCCGTCTTCTACCGTTACGATCTTACTGTATTTGCGGAAGGCCTCGTGTAACAGATCTTCATCGATCGGTTTTACAAAACGCAGATCATAATGTGCGGGGTTAATACCCTGTGTTCTTAATTCACGGATAGCGGCTTGTGCAAAATTGCCGGGATGCCCGAAACTCAATATGGCAACTTCTTCCCCATCTTTTAATTTTCTTCCCTTGCCAATCGGTAGTTCTTCAAAAGCCGTTCTCCATTCCGGCATTACGCCTTCTCCACGCGGATAACGGATCACAAAAGGATAAGGATTACTTTCCAGTTGTGCCGTATACATCAGGTTACGCAGCTCCTGCTCATTCATCGGCGCACTGATGATGAGGTTGGGGATGCAACGCATATAAGGAATATCATAACAGCCGTGGTGTGTAGGACCATCTTCACCCACCAGTCCTGCCCTGTCTAAACAGAACACAACGGGTAATTTCTGTATGGCCACATCATGTACCACCTGATCGTAAGCCCTTTGCATAAAGGAAGAATAGATATTACAGAACACGCGCATACCCTGCGTTGCCAGTCCGGCACTTAAGGTAACGGCATGCTGTTCACAAATACCCACATCAAATGCACGGTTAGGCATTTTGTCCATCATGAATTTCAAAGAAGAACCGCTGGGCATGGCGGGTGTAACACCCATTATCTTTTCGTTCAGCTCTGCCAGTTCTATCATAGTATGCCCGAATACGTCCTGATATTTCGGTGGCTGTGGTGCGTCTATTTTTTTCTTGTAGATCTCTCCGGTCACTTTATCAAACAATCCCGGTGCATGCCATTTAGTTTGGTCCTTTTCTGCCAGCGAATATCCTTTTCCTTTAACCGTTACAATGTGTAAGAGTTTGGGTCCTGGAATATTTTTCAGATCCTTCAGGGTATCTACCAGTTTGGTAATATTATGTCCATCTATGGGACCAAAATAACGGATCTGTAATGCTTCAAAAAGGTTGCTGCTTTTGTTCACAACGCTTTTGATACTGGCTTCCATCTTACTCGCCATATCCCTGCTGAAATTCTTACCCACCGGCAATTTGCCCATCAGGTTCCAGATCTCATCGCGCACTTTATTGTATGTAGGAGAGGTGCTGATATCGGTAAGGTATTCTTTCAGCGCACCCACATTCGGGTCGATGCTCATGCAGTTATCATTCAGAATGATGAGTACATCACTATCCGCCACACCTGCATGGTTCATAGCTTCAAAGGCCATACCGGCGGTCATGGAACCATCACCGATCACGGCAACTGATTTCCTGGTCTCACCCTTGTATTTTGCTGCCATGGCCATACCCAAAGCTGCTGAAATGGAGGTAGAGGAATGCCCTACTCCAAACGTATCAAATTCACTTTCACTTCTTTTAGGAAAACCGCTAAGCCCTTTGTATTTGCGATTGGTAACAAAATTATCGCGTCGGCCGGTGAGGATCTTATGGCCATATGCCTGGTGGCCTACATCCCACACCAGCTGATCATAAGGAGTATCATAGATATAATGCAGGGCAACAGAAAGCTCAACCACACCCAAACTGGCAGCAAAATGCCCGCCATGTACGCTTACCACGTCTACGATAAACTGGCGAAGTTCGTCACACACTTGATGTAACTGGCTGATGCTTAGCTTCTTAAGGTCTTTTGGGTGATTGATTTTCTGTAGTAAAGGTCCTGCTGTGATCTGCATTCAGGCTGGTTTATATTGTAAAAATAAGCATTTAGCGTTATGCATCATACCTATTCATGGATTGAAACATACGGGAAAACAGATAGTTCGGCGGTTCAGAACATTAATTTATGCCAAACAGAGGCTGATTTTACCTTTAATCAAATTTAGCAGGGTTTGGGGGGCGCTTTCATTTTATATTTGTCCTAACATGAGAAGCAGATCCTCTTTATACTGGTGTTGCCAGCTGGGTGGTTGGTTATTCTATGGTTTATCCATGGTGTTCTTTGCTTATATTTTCGAGAACAAGACCAATCACATCCTTTACCCAAGGATTGCCATTACCATCCTTTTCGGGTTGATATTCACTCATTTATTACGCGAAATGATTGTTCGGCTCAAATTGAGGCCGCCCATTCAGGTGCAGAAATGGTGGCTGCTTACCGCGGTGGTGGTTAGCTCCATTGTGCTGTTCAACCTGGCCAATAGTGCCGTGGTGGAATGGTTGAGATTATATGATCCGAAGAATAAAGTTTCTGTTGAAATGCGGTTCTTATCAAACCTGATCTTCGACTCTCCGATGGTATTGGTATGGATCTCTGTTTACTATATCTGGCATTACGTTGAACTGGGTTCCAAGGCAGAGATCCAGAAAGTTCGTCTGGAAAGCCTGGTAAAAGAACTGGAACTCAAGACCATCAAATCGCATATCAATCCCCATTTTATTTTTAATGCCCTCAATAGTATCCGTGCATTGGTGGATGAGAACCCGGAAAGGGCCCGTACCGCTATCACCGAGCTCAGCAATATCCTCCGCAGCAGTATGCAGGCAGAGAAAATGGAAACCGTACCTTTTGAGCGTGAATTGAATATTGTGAAGGATTATCTGGCCCTCGAGCATATCCGTTTTGAAGACAGGTTGCAGATAGAATATGATATTGATGAAGATACCCTCGATCAGCCCGTTCCGCCTATGATGCTGCAAACACTGGTAGAAAATGCCATTAAGCACGGCATTGGCAAACAAAAGAACGGGGGATTGGTGAAAGTGATCTCTGATTATCGTGATGACCACCATGAGCTGATCATACAAAACAGTGGCCAGATGAATGATAATAATGGCGACAGCGACGGTTTTGGTATTAACAGCACGCGTAACCGGTTAAAACTGCTTTTTGGCGGTCAAGCCAGTTTCGCGATCCGTAACTTAGGCAACGATATGGTGGAAGCTGTGGTAAAAATGCCTGTACAGCAATTGCATTTATAAAATCTATTTATACATTCGTGGTATGGCGATTAAAGCAATTATTATTGATGATGAAAGGCTGGCCCGCAATGAGTTAAAGAAACTCCTGCAGGATCATTCAGATATAGAAGTAATAGAAGAAGCAGCCAATGTGGATGATGGTATTGAAAAGATCGAGACCCTGAATCCCGACTTGATCTTCCTCGACATTCAGATGCCGGGCAAGACCGGATTTGACCTGCTGGCAGAAGTAGAGAAAGCGCCGAAAGTGATCTTTACAACAGCGTATGATGAGTATGCCATCAAAGCTTTTGAAGTAAATGCACTGGATTACCTGCTTAAACCCATTGAACCCAAACGTTTGGCAGATGCCATCCAGAAATTGCAGGCAGAGATCTTTAAAGAGAATATTGGCCTCAATGGGATGAACCGCGGTCCGCTTACCGAGTTTGACCAGGTATTTGTAAAAGACGGGGAACGCTGCTGGTTTGTGAAGCTCGGTGAGATCCGTTTGTTTGAAAGTGTGGGCAATTATGCGAAAGTATTTTTTGGTACGCATAAACCACTGATCTTAAAATCACTGAATGCATTGGAAGAAAGGCTCGACGACAGAATGTTCTTCCGCGCCAACCGTAAGCATATCATCAATCTTCGCTGGATAGAAAAAATTGAACCTTATTTCAATGGCGGCCTGCTGGTAGACCTGAAAGGAGGTGAAAAAGTTGAAGTGAGCAGAAGGCAAACAGTGAAGTTCAAAGAAATGATGAGCCTGTAATGAAATTATCGTGAGTCGTGAATCGTCAGTCGTGAGTCTTTACTCACGATTCACGTTTCACGACTCACGCTTTATAAATACTATTCTATCCCTAAAGCCTCATCCCTCAAACAGTACAGAATGAAAAGAATCAATCTAATGTTGTTATTGTGCTCAATAGCAACATTTTCTTTTGCGCAGAAAGCCGAAAGTATTATCAATGCCAAAGAAGTAGAAAGGATCGAAAAAGTATTATCCGCAGATGATATGGAAGGTCGCAGGACATTTACGCCGGGTATTGACAAAGCCGCTGCATTTATTGCAGATGAGTTTAAAAAGACCGGTCTGCAAACCTGGAATAACAGCGGTAATTATCTGCAGTCATTTGCCATGGTTAGACCTAAATTTATCAGTGCTGCCTGTACATTTGACGGAGTTTCTGTTGATACAAGAGATGTGATCGTGGTAACTTCTCAGCCTGAATTAAAGATCACAGAGAAATCGGGGTACCAAACGGTAACCATTGCAAAAGGTGCCAATCTCAATACCGAAGCCCGTAAATATATCACCGGAAACAAGAATTACTTTGTATTGGTAGATACTTCTTTTTCCAAAACATTCAATGGTCTTACCCGATTTAAATCGCAGTTGTTCAAATCAGACAATAGTGTTGTTTTTGTATTGAACAATTCTGAGCCTAAAGCCTATACGGTGGAAGCCAAACACGAAATCACTGAACAGAAGCTTGCCAATGTATTGGGTATCATTCCCGGTAAAAGCAAAAAGAATGAATATGTGATCTTCTCCGGTCATTACGATCATCTGGGAATTGTGGGTAAAGACAGGCAGGGTAATGTGTTAACCGATTCTATTTACAATGGCGCCAATGACGATGCGGCCGGTACTACCGCTGTGATCATGCTCGCAAAATATTTTAAAGAACTCAAGAATAATGAACGTACATTGATCTTTGTGGCATTTACTGCAGAAGAAGTAGGTGGTTTTGGTGCGCAATATTTTTCGAGGCAATTCAATCCGGATGACGTGAAAGCCATGTTCAATATTGAGATGATCGGTACAGAAAGTAAATGGGGTAAGAACTCTGCTTACATTACCGGTTATGAGCGAACGGATATGGGTAAAATATTACAGGCCAATCTTGAAGGAACCGGTTTCGAATTCCATCCCGATCCGTACACTACCCAAAACCTGTTCTTCCGTTCGGATAATGCTACATTAGCCAGACTGGGTGTTCCGGCCCATACGATTTCCACCTCTAAAATGGATAGTGAGCCCAACTATCACAAACCCAGTGATGAGATCGGCACATTGGATATGGAGAATATGGCCATGATCATAAAGTCTGTTGCTTTGAGCTCAAGAGGAATCATCAGCGGAAAAGAAACTCCCTCAAGAGTAGACGTATCCGACCTGAATAATCCAAGGCCTGCTGCGCCTCCTGCCGGCGGGGCTAGGAATCAATAAATTTCGTGAGCATTTAATCCTGAGTAGTCAGTCGTGAGTCCTGAGAGAAGAAAGAAAATAGAAAATAAAAATGGTCAAGTGTTTTGCACTTGACCATTTTTATTTTCAAAATATGATTGAATCTCTATCTCTCTACTCACGACTCACGACTGACGACTCACGATTTTCACGCATTCACCGCCACACTATGCACCGCATGACTGATCTCTGTAATTAAAGACGCATCTTTTTCAATGGCGTTACCTACAACAATCACATCGGCGCCGGCCTTGCAGTTGCGGTAGGCTTTTTCCGGTTCGGTGATACCGCCACCAACGATCAGGGGGGCTTCAATATGTTTGGCCACTTTTTCGATCATGGTTTCGGTGATGGCCCTTTTGGCACCGCTGCCTGCATCCATGTAAATCAGCTTCATGCCGAGCATCTCGCCTGCCATGGCGGTACACATCGCAATTTCATTTTTATCGGCCGGAATGGGTGCCGCATTCGAAATATACGATACTGTGGTGGGTGCTCCGCCATCAATAACCATATAACCGGTTGGCATGATCTCGAGGCCACTGTTCTTAACAAAAGGGGCACTGATCACATGCTGGCCAATTAACAGCTCAGGGTTACGGCCGGATATCAGGGAAAGGTATAAAAGTGCGTCTGCATATTTACTCACCTGAGAAGGAGAGCCGGGGAATAAGATCACCGGAATTTTAGATACGGATTTGATCTGGCGGATACATTCATCCAAATGACTGGAAATGACCAGACTGCCACCCACAAAGAAATAATCCACTTTAGCCTCTACCGCAAGCGAGAGCAGCTGATCAATTTTTTCATTGTCAACCTTATCGGGATCGATCAATACGGCAAATGATTTTTTGCCTGATCTTTTCCTTTCAACGAATTGCTGGTATAACGCCTGTTTCATTCAGTATCGGATGGTGCTCCTGCAAAAATGCGAAAAAGTTTTTACTTAATGGGTTTAAAGGCCCAAATAGGCCCTATAAACTGAAAGATAGGGCATTATTCATGATAAACTTGATTGGCAGACAGCCATAGTGATCCTACTACAGAGTTCCCACTACACATTTAAGGAAAATAACTCATTCTACCACCATTTCCCTCAAAAAATATTTTCTACACCTGTGTACAAACCCGCAAAATCAATGGGGAATTGAGGTCCCAAATAATCCCCATTCCTTATCCACAATGTGTTAATATTTCAGGCCTTGAATTCTGCAAACGGAAAGATATTTTCGTCAACCGCTTAACAATTCGTTAATCCCCGGGGGCACAATAATAACCTGTTAAACTGAACCACCTGTATGTCTAACCCACGCGCTAACAAAGGCCTGCAATTCGGCCGTCGATTCACCCAAGAAGGCGTTAGTCCTTATGATATGTTTGAATATGATTACCGCGACAGCGTGATCAAAAATCCAAACGGAGAGAAAGTATTTGAAATGAATAACGTGGAGGTTCCGAAACAGTGGAGTCAGATCGCTACCGATATTCTTGCACAGAAATATTTCCGTAAAGCCGGTGTTCCTCAGCCCGATGGTTCAGTAGGAAGAGAGACCAGTGTAAAACAGGTAGCCCACCGAATGGCCAACTGCTGGCGGGTTTGGGGCGAACGCTATGGATATTTTGCATCCGAAAAAGATGCTCAGGTTTTTTATGATGAACTCGTTTACAGTATCATCAATCAGGCCTGCGTTCCCAATTCACCACAATGGTTCAATACCGGTTTGCATGAAAGTTATGGCATCACCGGTAAACCACAGGGTCACTATTTTGTGGATCCAAAAGACAGTAAATTAAAAAAATCTACCAACGCATACGAACGTCCTCAACCACATGCCTGCTTCATATTAAGTGTGAGTGATGACCTGGTAAATGATGGAGGAATCATGGACCTCTGGACACGTGAAGCACGTATCTTCAAATACGGTTCAGGAGTGGGTACCAATTTCTCCCAGATCCGTGGCGGGGGCGAAAAATTAAGCGGTGGTGGAACATCGAGTGGCTTGATGAGCTTTCTGAAGATCGGCGACCGTGCTGCCGGAGCCATCAAAAGTGGTGGAACCACCCGCCGGGCAGCCAAAATGGTTTGTCTGGACCTCGATCACCCCGAGATCATGGAATTCATTAACTGGAAAGTAGGTGAAGAGAAGAAAGTAGCTGCTCTGGTAGCTGCCGGTTATGATAACAGTTATGAAGGAGAAGCTTACGCAACCGTATCTGGTCAGAATTCAAATAACTCCGTACGTATCCCTAACTCATTCTTCAAAGCGCTGGAAGCCGATGGAGACTGGGAACTGAAAGCACGTACCGATGGCCGCACCATGAGCAAAATTCCTGCACGTGAAGTATGGGAGAAAATTTCTTATGCTGCATGGCGTTGTGCCGATCCGGGTACACAATATGATACCACCATCAATGAATGGCATACCTGTCCAAAAGGCGGTCGTATCAATGCCTCTAACCCATGTTCAGAATACATGTTCCTGGATAATACCGCATGTAACCTGGCATCCATCAACCTGCGTAAATTCCATACCGAAGAAAACAATGTTTTTGACGTAGAAGGATTTGAATATACTACCCGTTTATGGACCACTGTATTGGAAGTGTCTGTGTTAATGGCACAGTTCCCTTCTAAAGAAGTGGCACAATTATCTTACGATTACCGTACACTGGGTTTAGGTTTTGCCAACCTCGGTTCTATGCTGATGGTTAGCGGTATTCCGTACGACAGTGAAGAAGCCCGCGGTATTGCCGGAGCGATCTCAGCGATCATGACGGGTGTGGCTTACAAAACATCTGCAGAGATGGCCAGTTTCCTGGGTGCGTTTGACAAATACAAAGAGAACAAAGAAGATATGCTGCGTGTAATGCGCAACCACCGTGCGGCTGCTTATGATGCAGAAGATGCGTATGTAGGAATTGAGATCAAGCCACAGGGTATCAAAGCAAAATATTGTCCGGATGTATTGCTGAAATCAGCCACCAAAGCATGGGACGAAGCCGTTCAGTTAGGTGAGAAATACGGTTACCGCAATGCACAGACCACCGTTATTGCTCCAACCGGAACGATCGGTCTGGTTATGGATTGCGATACTACCGGTGTAGAACCTGATTTCGCGCTGGTGAAATTCAAAAAATTAAGTGGTGGTGGTTATTTCAAGATCATCAACCAATCTGTACCTCAGGCATTGCGCAACTTAGGTTACAATCCTGAGCAGGCAGAAGCTATTGAAAAATATGCAGTAGGCCATGCAAGTTTTGAAGGTGCTCCTTTTGTAAATCCGGCTTCTCTGAAAGAAAAAGGATTTACCGATGCAGAGATCGCCAAACTGAACAGCGTTGCCAAATCTGCATTTGAGATCGGTTTCATCTTTAACCGCTTTACATTAGGTGATGAGTGTATGCAGCGTTTAGGTTTCTCTGAAGAGCAGTATAGCGACTGGAGCTTTAACCTGCTGGAAGAGCTCGGCTTTACTGAAGAACAAATTGATGATGCCAATGATTATGTGTGCGGAACCATGACCATTGAAGGGGCTCCTTTCCTGAAAGATGAACATTTACCTGTATTTGACTGCGCAAACAAGTGTGGCAAAAAAGGTGAAAGATATATTCATGCTTACGGACATATCCGTATGATGGCGGCCTGTCAGCCATTCCTTAGCGGTGCGATCTCCAAAACGATCAACCTGCCACATGAAGCAACCGTAGAAGAAATTGCTGATTGCTATTTACTGAGCTGGCAGTTAGGTCTGAAAGCAAATGCTTTATACCGTGATGGTTCTAAACTGAGCCAGCCGTTGAGCAATAAATCAGACAAGAAAAAGAAAGCAGGCGAAGAAGAAACCGATAAAGCTGTAGAGGTTGTTGCAGAAGCAGAACCACAATCGCATATTGTAGACCTGAGCAAATTAACCGTTGATGAATTACTGGAAGAAGTGCAGAAGCGTATGCAGGCTTCTACCGATACCAAATTCAAACGTGCTTTATCAGGTATTGTAGAGAAGAAATCATTACCTTCTAAACGCAGAGGCTTTACACAGAAAGCGAAGATCGGCGGACAGGTGATCTTCCTGAGAACCGGAGAATACCAGGATGGAACTTTAGGAGAGATCTTTATTGATCTGGCCAAAGAAGGATCTACCCTGCGCAGCTTCATGAACTGTTTTGCGATCGCTATTTCAGTTGGTCTGCAGTACGGTGTGCCATTGGAAGAATTTGTAGAGAAATTTGTGTTCACCAAGTTTGAGCCATCAGGCATGGTAGACCATCCGAATATCAAGACCACTACCTCACTGGTTGACTTTGTATTTCGTGCCCTGGCATTTGAATACTTAGGAAGAACTGACCTCGTGCATGTACTGGATAAACCCAGCATCGGTAATACCGGTGAAGGAGATGATGAGGGGGATGCCACTTTTTTGGGAAAGCCCGAACTGAGTAGCGTTCGTATCACAGCACCATCAGCCAACACTACTCCTTCTGCACAGCCTCAGAAACTGCAAAGAGCTGCTGCTACCGCTTCAGCCGGAATGGATGCCGTTAATGCTGCAGCCAAAAGCATGCAGAGCGATGCACCAGCCTGTAACACCTGTGGTCATATCACTATCCGCAGCGGTACCTGTTACAAATGCCTGAACTGTGGTAACAGCATGGGTTGCAGCTAAAATCGGTCGGGGGGGGCGCTCAAAGCGGCCTGAACGATTCACTAAAGGATCAAAGAACCAAGCATATAAAGAACCGTTCCTGATTAAGGAGCGGTTTTTTTATGGAGTGAACTGATTTTTGAGCATAGCCAGAACCAAAATCCGTCAACCATCGTACATAAGGATCATGAATGAGAAGATCCTTGCATTTATGGAAGACATGCAATCCAACGATGCTTCCCGCATAGCCAACTGGTTTGGCGAGGATAGTGTATTATGGATCCCGCCTGCGGCACCGGTAACAGGTTATTTGCGGATCAAAGCCTTGTTCCGAGCCATGTTTAGCCGATATGAATTTCTGAAATGGGATATTGTTGATATTCTGCCGGTAAGTGAAAACCGTTGTATACATATCTGTGAATCATCCGGAAAACTCAAAGGCTGTGAAGCTTACCGGAACCGGGTGATCACCGATATCGTTTTTGATGAAGAAGGGAAGATCGCAAGTTTGTCGGATTATTTTAAGGATACGGCTATATTCTGTAAACGGTCTTAGTATGGATCATCTTACTTCAAACGGCAATATGGTAGTTCCGCATTGGCCCCCATTGGTTAATCCCTGGAATACGCCAATATACTTTCCTTTCTTATCGGAAGTGAAGAACCGCACATGTCTTTCTCCGTTCTTATCGGCATTGATCTCATGCGACCAATACAAGAGTGTTCTGAAATCCGGTGTGTGAGATAAAAAACCGGGTGAATCATATACCGGTGAATAGAATTCTCTTTGCAATTGCAGGCCTTCATAGTCTATTACAAGTGCGCGGGGATCTAATTCAAAATTGGCAAGATCTCCTTTGTAACTGGTCCAGTTAAGGATACCGGAGAAAAATGAATTGTCCTGAAAATAGCGCTTGTTATACACTTCCAGTTTCCGCATTTTCAGCGGATCGTAGCTCATCAGCCTGTCTACATTAAAGATAGGAACACCATCCACCAGTATCATCGGATCGAGTTGAAAGAAGAGTTTGTTGGCTGATAGTAATCTTGGCCCCTCATAATTATCAACCAGCTGTAAAGAGAATTTGCCCTTGTTTTTTTGCACATCCATTAAAGTAACGTACTCGCGTAACACTTCTTCTATGGTGGTAAACCGGGTATAATCATCCATCATATAAGTGGCATCCGGTTTTTTAAACATGGATGATGAATCGTCTGACTGGATAAAACGTTTCAATTGTTTGCCGGAATAAAGGTTTTGTACCTGAACGCCTATGCTTTGATCAAGCAAGGCTTTTTCTTTGGCGGCAGAAAGACGGAATGGTGGCACATGAATTTGTGTATACTGCTCAAAGAAGGGGTTATTCAATTCAACATGGGTAAGTGTATCGGCGGCAGGATTGGTTTGCACAATGATCTCGGAAGAACCCGTCATGTTGTTGAAATCGAATTTCAATTTCCCATTTGCATCACTGATAGACGTTCTGAAATTTGCATTCAGACCGGGAACAGAAACATAGGTTTCAATATTTTCAAGAGGCTTGCCGGTTACTGTGCTGATCACTTTTCCTGTAATAATATGTCCATTCAACTCGGGAGGAAACAACACAGTAGGTGTTCTTTCCTGTAAAACATCATCCCAGGCAAACCTGCGCCATCCCTGTGTAAGCATCAGGTTATCCAGGGCTGTTATTGTTTCTTCTGTTCTTTTTTCAAAATAGAAAGCAGGTGATTCTATCTGTCCTTTCAGATCTGAGCTCAGCCAGAGAAATGTCTGGATATTGGATTCATCCAGCGTTTGTAATTCATCCAACCGATAAACGGCAACAGAGAGATCTGCTTCAGACCGTTTGCTGTTTTGCACAAGAGGTTCAACAGTCAGATCAATTTTTGATCTTGTGGTATAAATGGGCTCGTTACCTTTTACCTGTATATCGAGGTTCAGCGACGGGTATTTAAAATACAATCTTTCACAAACCGGTTTTCCTGTACTGGTGAAAATGGTTAGTTGTGAGATCCCCTCACCCAGTTTGTCTTCATCCAGATTAAATAAGGCTTTGCCATTTTGTATCGAAGCCTGCAGAACAGTCTTCAATGATTGACGGGTATTTGCCAACAGGAATAATTTTCCGGTGTCGGTAAGATTGGTTTGTACCGATATGCTGAGTGTTTTGTTTGCTGATGTATTTACCTGCATCACATATCCCTGAGGATAGATATCCGGTAAGTTTTTTGTGAATTTATTTTGGCCTGTTTCTACAACAGCTTTATAGGTATGTCCTTCTGCGGGTGTAAATTCAAAACTGCCCATGCCAAATTTGAATGATTGAAAACTGGCAATGGTTTGATTGTTCTCATCTATAATATTTCCGCTGAAGGCAAGGCCTTTTCCATCAGCTCCCTGCACTTTACAGGCTATTCTGGAATGGATGCCGGATACCAGGTTTCCTCCTTCGGGAAAGAAACGGATATCGGGTGTTGTATTGTTTTGTATAGTAGTAGTGGGAAACTCACGGTTTTTTTGTGCATTCACGATTGTGATCATCTTCTCGAAAAAATAATCGGGTCCTGTATTTTTCATCCAGTTGGTATACGCACGAATCTTATAATTGCCCGACTTGATAGATACAGGTAGCGATAAAGAACCATTTCCCTTACCATTCTTCAAACGGATCTTGGCTTGTAATGCAGGGGTATTATTTTCATCCATCACTTCTACATAAGCTACCTTACTGATATCGAGTGGTTGGTGTAAGGATGCATCTACCACATATAATTTGCACCAGAGAATATCGCCGGCCACATAAAAATTTCGGTCAACATGCATATAGATTTTTTCCTGTAGTGCGTGTTCTCCATACGCATTAAATTTTTCTTCCAGCCGGCCGATGCTTGATTGGCTATTAACAGCAGCGCAAGACAGTAGCAAAACAAATAAGCTTGCAGACAGTTTGTAACTAATATGGTTAAATAACTTCATTCGGTTACTAAAATTATTTTAAGGCCAGAAAGTTGGTTTTGTGCTTACGCCCCTCAATGTGCAGTCCACACAAAGCGCGGGTCCGAAAAAAACAAAATCGAGTCCACTGATCCCGGCTTTGGCAACTCTGGTAGGTATGCCAATAGAACCTTTGATACTATCCGGTATATTCGGTACTGCTACTTCATCAGTACAGAACATATTGTAATTCCATCCGGGCAGCTGTGTATTACTGATAAAGATCCTTTTTTGTTTTTCTTCCGATACTTCAATAAAACCGATCACAGGCTCATCGGGGTTGGTTAAACAATGCATATTGCCGTTATTGCCGGATGGTTGTGCATCGAAGATGGAACCCAGCTGTTCGGTATTTTTTTTGAGTTCATCCAGAAAACGAAACCCTTCCTGGCTAATGGCATATTCTTTCAGGTTGATACTGTACAGGATACCCAGTTTCCAGGATGCAGGTTCGATATAAGTTAAAGGATAAAGCGATACTACATCCTGCGTCAGTTTCTCCGTTGTATTGATCAGGATATTGGTGGGGATATTGGTTTTCCAGCAACGGTAAAGGTTTAGTGCATATGCCGGATTTGAAGAATCCCTGTATCCCACATGATGGGCGTCTCCATTTCTGTCGTTATATATTTTTAGATTGGTATAATATTTTGAAGTGAACTCCCAGGTTTCATCATACTTGAACTGATAGTATTTTGTTTTCGCCTGTGCATCATGTGTATTGGCATAGATCTGCACACCCCCATTCTCTACCCGCCATGAAACACTGTCTATATCCGGTGTTCTTCTTACAACCGAAAAATCGGATACATATTCTTTGCCGTTGGTTGTTTTCACATACAGGCGATATTGATCAGTTGCATTCAATAATAATTGCGGGTACGTGTACACGCCGGTACTGGTTTCCGTTAAGATGAAATTGTTGGTATTGGTTTTACTTTCTACACGTACAGTTGCTTTGGTTTCTTTTACAATGGCTGCCTGGCTGGATAGTTTGGTGCTTCTGGTTAAGGTAATGGCAGTAGGTCCTGTGCCGCTGTTAATAAAGCCTTCTACTACCAGGTAACCGGTAACAGGTTCGTTTAACTGCGGCACATATTTTTCCCTGCAGGCAAATGCAAGCAGCAGTAGTGTGAGAACCCATATCTTTTTCATATACCTCATTTAAAATCGGATATTATAATTAATGTAGGGTATGATCGTACCGAAAATGGATAACTTATAGCCATTTACCACCCCTGCTTCTGTTGTATAGTACACAGAGTAAGGATTTTTTCTGCCGGTAAGATTATATACGCCTATCGTAAATGAATTATGAAATACCTGATGCACTTTATGGTTGCCGTCGATATTCATGGAAAAATCGGTTCTGAAATAATCCGGGATCCGGTATTGATTTCTGTCTGAATACAATGTGCGCTCTGCACCTGCATAAAAGAACCTGCCGATGGGTAAAGTGATGGGACGGCCTGTACTGTAAGTGGCATTTACCGATAGGCTGAAACGGTGTGAGACGCGGATATTGCCTACAAACGTAACATCATGCGGCTTGTCGAAATTGGCCGGATAATACACACCTTTATTAACAACGGTACCTTGTGTACTATCATTCATCTGCAATAAGGTACGTGAATAGGTATAACTCAACCAGCCATTGAATTTTCCGGTTGTTTTTTTGATCAGGAATTCAATTCCATAAGCTTTTCCTTTTGTGGCCAGTACATCGGTTTCTATATGATGGTTTAATACAAGTGATGCACCACTCTTATAATCGAGATAATCCTGCATGCGCTTATAATAGAACTCAAGTGATGTTTCGATGGTATTGGATTTCATATTGTGGTAAATACCCAAGGAGATCTGATCACCATATTGCGGTTTGATATTTGGATCGCTCAGTTTCCAGATATCTGTTGGCGCGATGGCTGCGGTATTGGAGAGTACATGAATAAATTGTCTTTGTGTATTATATCCCGCTTTCAGTGAAAGGTTCTCATTGATCACATAGCGTGCAGTAGCCCGTATTTCCGGTGCCTGGTATGTTTTTACGATCTGCCCGCTGTTATACTGGCTAGTGCCCAGTATATTGGTTTCTGTTTTAGGAATGCCTGCTGCGTAGTTATTCACTGTTTGGGCCCCTAAGTAATTATAGATCGAATAACGTACCGCACCTTCCAGCGAAAAATTGGGTGAGATACTGTATTTATCGCTCAGATAAAAAGCGGTTTCCAATGCCTGTTCTGCCTGCATCTCATCTGCTTTGATAAGAGAGCGGTTATCCATAGGGGTGTATTTACCCGGATGCAGTTTGTACAGCAGATTATTCATCCCAAATTCAAATGTGTGTTTGGCACTGGCAAAATAGTTCACATGTGTTTTAAGGTAATACTGGTTAATATCAAATGCCAGTTTATAGGCAGTAGCGGGGTTTCTTTCACTGGAAATATCATAATTATAACTGTCTATGCCTGTGGCTGCAACGGTGTACCATTTATTGTTGAACACATGCTTCCATTTTAGCGAAACGTTCCTATTCCCATAATGATAGCTGGTATCGTTGTTCAGGTTAAAACGGTCATTACTCATGTAGCCGGTAAAATAGATACTGTTCTTTTTATTGATCTCGTGTGTAATATTAAAATTGATATCATTAAAAGCGGCACGGCTGTTCTTGTATTCACTTGGCAAGAGATCGAGCAGCCAGTTGGCATAGGTGGTTCTGGCACCAAAGATGAATGAGCTCTTATCCTTTGCTAATGGCCCCTCAATATTGATCCTGCTGGTTAATAAGCCGATACCGGCAGATCCTGTGATATTCTTTTTATTTCCTTCACGGCTGTTTACTTCCAGAACAGAAGAAAGACGGCCACCGTATTTGGCTGGGATGCCACTTTTGTATAATTGCAGATCCTTTACTACTTCAGGATTAAAAGCAGAGAACAGCCCGAAGAAATGCGAAGGATTAAAGATCGTTGCATCATTGAACAGGATCAGGTTCTGATCTGCAGCGCCACCCCGTACATTTAATCCGGTACTGGCTTCACCTACCGTTTTTACACCCGGCATGGTCATTACCACCCGCAGAATATCCACTTCACCAAAAACAACGGGTACCTGCTTGATGGCTTTGATATCTATTTTCTGAACACCCATCTGCATACCCCGGATGAGACTGGTTCTTTCTGATGAAACGATCACATTTTTTAAAGGGATCACCATTGGCTGCAGATCCATATTCATCTTCCCCTCTGTGTACACCATTACCTGGCGTCGTGTATCGCGGATTCCCAGACTCTGAATATTGATGATGCTTCTTCCTTTGGGTAAGGTAATCGAGTAGTAACCGTATTGATCACTGATCACCCCTGTTTTGCTGCCTTCTATCCGAACAGAGGCGCCTATGATGGGCTCACCTGTTTTACTATCATGCAGGTATCCTGCCAGCGTAACCCTGCCCGGAGCCAATGCGCCCTTTGGCTTTTCTCCAATGGTATACAGTTTGTTTTCAAGGTTGGCGGTAGTTGCTTTGTTTTCTGCCTGGCTGGTATCTGTGTTGGTTATGCTGTTTGTTTTTGTTGAAGTCTTTTTAGCCTTTTTTGCAGCGTCATCAAAAAGTTCTTCTGCTAATTCTGTATTGATCACAATATGTTTACTGATGAAAACATGGTGCTCGCCATCTTCAGAAAAAACCAATCCTGTATTACTGAAAGCCAAACCCAATGTTTTCCGCCAGGGTTCATTATTTACTGAGAAGTCAACCCGTATACTGTCAATATCTGTTTTGTTATAATAGAAATGATAACCCGTACGACGCTCCATATCCAGCAGGAAGGTTTCTGCCGGCATATTCCTGAATTCACCTGTGATCATAGCACCGGTTGTATCAGTTTGTGCCTTTGTTTGTATGCAGCAAAATATGCCCGCTAACAGGAAGGATAAAATGATATGTGTTTTTTTACAAAACATTCAGTAGCTCGTATTGCCTGGTTTATTTTGAAAGGGTTTCATAATACTTGACTACACTTGTCAGGGCATTATCAGTATCTGTACTAAAATCCAGATTGTTTTTCCGGATAAACTGCCGCAACTCTGTTTTCCTGTCTTTAAAAATGTCCAGCACATGTTTCTGCCGGTTAAAAGGATAATAGGTATTTCCTTTTTTAAGATAGTAGTTGATACTGGGTACGATATATCTCCTGGGTCCGCCTCTGTCGTTTAGGTCTTCCATCAGGATCTTGGTTTCTTTTTTATACAGCGTAATGGTATTGCCCGTATACAATACTTCATAAAAACCGGATTTAGGCAAAACGGATTGCGCATTCTCTTTTTCCAGTTTGGTAAATAAATGGTTCTCAATGTTAAACAGATCTATCTTGTTGTAATCAGGATTTACCGCAAATACTCCGGAACCATCTTTTACCACGATCTTGTTTTCAAGTATATCGTATTTGAGCTTTACGTTCTCATAGAGAATATGATCGAAGCTCACAGATCCTGTATTAAAATTCGCATTCAGAAAAAAAGGATGCCCGATGGTGATCAATAGATAATACTCTACATATTGCGGTCCCGAATACAGAGGGGCAGCTGTTGAAATATAATGCTGGTAAGCAAGGGAAGTGTTTTTGATGGCGGCAGCACGTATACTGCTGTCACGGGCATGCGTTTGTGCCGGGGATGCAATGCTGTTGAATACAGCAATGAGGGTAAAAGCATAAAAAAAAATCCTGCTTAACTGGGGCATGGATCGGTTTTCATAAATATATGGCATAATCAGGTAAACAGGTAAAATTTGTGATGAGTAAGCAGGTGATTTACAGTTAGACAATCTGTCTTTTTACTACATCGTTTTCTTAACAAATAAGGATACTTTATCGACTTTTATCTAAAAGGCTTTTTGTAATAAACGAAATGTATTACATTCATTCTCTCAATCATTACTCTTAAAATACGATTGCTCTATGGGAGATCTCCAGATCAAGAAAGAAGCGAAAAAATACGATGCGGTAATTGTAGGCTCCGGTGCCGGAGGTGGTATGGCAGCTTATGTATTATCAAAAGCAGGCTTAAAAGTTTGCCTGATCGAAGCAGGTCCTAATTATGATCCTGCTATCCATTCTTCCCAGTTAAAAAATCCATGGGATTCTCCGCGTAGGGGTGCCAGCACTAAATTCAGACCATTCGGCGATTTCGACGGTTGTTACTGGGGTTGGGAAATTGATGGCGAACCCTATACCATGGCTGAAGGCAGTGCCAAGTGGGACTGGTGGCGCGCCCGTATGATCGGTGGCCGAACCAATCACTGGGGACGGATCTCTTTGCGTTTTGGCCCTAAAGACTTTAAACGCAGAAGTATTGACGGGTTGGGCGATGACTGGCCCATCAGCTATGATGATGTAAAACCTTATTACGATAAGATCGATAAACTGATCGGTGTATTCGGATCGAATGAAGGATTGCCGAATGATCCGGATGGTGTTTTTTTACCGGCACCAAAACCCAGGCTGCATGAGCTGATGATCAAAAAATCAGCAACAGGTTTGGGCATACCGGTGATCCCTTCGCGTTTGTCTATCCTTACCAAAAAGATCAATGATGAGCGCGGTGCCTGTTTCTTCTGTGCTCAGTGCGGAAGAAGCTGTAAAATATATGGCGATTTTTCCTCTTCATCTGTATTGATCAAACCTGCAGTAGCTACCGGAAATATTGATGTGATCACCAATGCTATGGCGCGTGAAGTGATCACTAACGCCGATGGTTTGGCTACCGGTGTTTCTTTTGTGAACAAGGTAGACAATATGGAATACCAGGTAAGCGGTCGTGTAGTGATACTGGCGGCCAGTACCTGCGAAACTGCACGTTTGTTATTGAATTCAAAATCAACCCGCCATCCGAATGGTTTGGCCAACGATAGTAATGTAGTAGGTAAATACCTGCACGATTCTACGGGTGCGGCTATTGGTGGAGTATTGCCACAACTCTTTGGCCGTAAGCGTTACAATGAAGATGGCGTGGGTGGTATGCATGTATACACACCCTGGTGGTTAGATAATAAAAAACTCGATTTCCCGCGTGGTTACCATATTGAATATTGGGGTGGCATGGGCCAGCCAGCTTATGGTTTTGGTATGGGCATCCAGAATGAAAATGGTAAATTCATGGTAAATGGAAAGACCAAGGAAGCCGGTGGTTACGGAGAAGGATTGAAAGAAGATGCCCGTTTCTTCTATGGTGCCGGTGTAGGTATGGCAGGAAGGGGAGAAGCGGTTGCCAATATCAATAACTATTGCGAGATCGATCCGAAAGTAGTGGATAAATATGGTATTCCTGTTCTGCGGTTCCATACCAATCACTCAGAGTATGAGATCAAACAGGCCAAGCATATGAAGGAAACTTTTAAAGAGATCCTGCATAATATGGGCGCTATCATTACCTGGGGTGGTGATGATAATGAAAAGAATAATTATGGATTGAATAACCCGGGTAATATCATTCACGAGGCCGGAACCGTTCGGATGGGTAGCGACAGAAAATCCTCTGCCCTCAACAAATGGAGCCAGGCACATGATTGTAAGACTTTGTTCTGCGTAGATGGCAGCCAGTTTGTATCACAGGCAGATAAGAATATTACCTGGACGATTTTGGCTTTGTCTATGAGAACATCGGAGTATATCATTGAAGAAATGAAAAAACAAAACATTTAACCCTCCTGTGTCCTCCCTGGGAGGGAGGATGAAATTTGTAGAAGGAGATAAAAAATTATATTATGGACAGAAGAAAATCGATCAAAGCATTACTCATAGGTACAGTTGGTGCCGGTGTGCTGGTAGATGCCTGTAAGAATGCCGATAAAAAAGCCATAGCATCTTCGCCCGATGCGAGTATTGATGCAGACAGGATGCAGGAAGAAAAAGACTACCTGAAAAAACTAAATGCCGGCGATAAGTTCTTTACAGAGCATGAGATGGCCACCATCACCATTTTAGGCGATATCATTTTGCCCAAAGATGCAAAAAGTGGAAGCGCTTCTGATGCGAAAGTGCCCGACTTTATTGAATTTATTGTAAAAGATATGCCGGAACACCAAACCCCGTTACGCGGTGGTTTGCGTTGGCTGGATATGCAGTGTTTGAATCGTTTCGAAAAAGCTTTCAAAGATTGCAGTCAGAAGCAACAGATTGAAATGGTAGAAGATATTGCTTATCCTGAGATAAAAGATCCGATAGCCAAAACCGGCCGCAAAATAAAACCGGGTATGCAACAGGGTATTGCTTTCTTCAGCAGTCTACGCGATCTGGTAATGACAGGTTTCTACACTTCTGAAATTGGTGTTAAAGACCTGGGTTATATGGGTAATACACCTAATCAATGGAATGGTGTACCGGATGATGTTTTAAAACAATACGGATATGCTTATTCTGAGAGAGAGCTGAAGGAGTGTTTGAGTTTTGATAAAGTTTAATTGAATGCATAACGCATAAAGCATAACGCTGAACGCAAAACGCTTAACGCTCTTACAAGCGTTTCGCGTTAAGCGTTTTGCATTAAGCGTTTTATATTTAATCTTTTTGAATTCTGTGGTTACTTACACAAGATTGATAAGCTTTCGGAGTGATACCCTCTGTTTTTTTGAATACCCGGATAAAATAATTAACATCACTAAAACCACAATGGTTACCTACATTCTGGATCTTACTACCCGGATGAGCCAATAGTTGTTTGGCCATTTTAATTCTTTCCTGATTAATATAATCGAGTGGTGTAATACCAAATTGCTCTCTGAACCATTTAAAGAAAATATTCCGGCTCAGATAGGCTTTCCGGCTTAATGCATCTACTGCAATTTTTTCTGTAAGATGTTCGTGAATATAATGGAGTACATAATGTAACCTGCTTTGTGTATCGTCTTTAGCTGATTCAGCAATAACCTGCTGTAAATGCTGACTTTGAATTAAACGTATCAGCAGTTCTTTGAGGTTCAGATCTGCAAATGCATTTTTCATAGGATCTGAACTACTACAAATGCGGATCAATTTATTGATGAGCCCTGTTATTTCGGTGTTGTTTTCAAAATGATATTGGTTGAACTGGAGTTTCCAGTTATGTAATTCATCTTTCTCATTATAATATTGATCAAGAAAACCAATGGTACTGTTCACATAGACTGCATCTACAGCAAGTGCAATACATTGTGTGGGATTATCCATTCTGGCCTCGGGAAAGTCAATGATCATTGTTTCACAAGAGGGAACAATCACTGTTTCTCCGGGCATATAATCAAAAGCGGGCTTGTCAAATAAATGCATCACCTTCTTACCCCTAACCATACTTGTGATCACAAAGTCTGAAAAGGTAAGGGGTACATGATAGGTTTGTTCGTGGGTTTCAAAAATATTCAGCTCACAATTATCAAGGTTAAAAATACGCCGATTCTCAACTAAGGTCTTTAGTTGTTTGGGATGGGTGAGCCCTATTTTCTTTATATAATTGCGTGTAGGCAAAGCGATCGTTTGGCAACTTAAATCTACCTGTATTTTCCAAAAAGCCCAAACTCAGGGTACGATTGTGCTATAAAAAAATACAAAAATGACCCAAATAGGATAGAATAATTTTAAAACTTAGAGCTATTCTTTAACGAAAATTGCTTGCACTATGAGTACAATTACCCAATCTAAGCCTACAACAAATCTTGTGGCCAGACCCGATTTCAAACAGAAATACGATCATTTCATAAACGGTCAATGGACAGCACCGGATAGTGGAGAGTATTTCGATAATGTTTCTCCTATCGATGGCAAGGTATTTACACAGGCCGCCCGCGGAAATGCAAAGGATATCGATAAAGCGATTGACGCTGCATTAGAAGCTTTTAAAACATGGGGTAAATCAGGCGCTGCTTACCGAAGTAACCTGCTTTTGAAAATTGCACAGGTGATAGAAGACAATCTGGAATACCTGTCTATTGTAGAAACCATTGACAACGGTAAAGCACTGCGCGAAACAAGGGCCGCTGATCTGCCTTTGGTAGTAGACCATTTCAGATATTTTGCAGGCGTTTTGCGCAGTGAAGAAGGTACGATTAGTGAACATGATGAAACAACTGTTAGCATTAATCTGCATGAGCCGATTGGTGTGGTAGGACAAATTATCCCATGGAATTTTCCATTATTAATGGCTGCCTGGAAAATTGCACCGGCTCTGGCGGCGGGTTGTTGCGTGGTTGTAAAGCCGGCAGAACAAACTCCTACTAGCATTATGTGTCTGATGGAACAGGTGGGTGATATTTTACCTAAAGGAGTATTGAATATTGTTACCGGATTTGGTGTAGAAGCAGGAAAGCCTTTGGCTACTTCTCCAAAAATCAATAAGGTAGCGTTTACAGGAGAAACCACAACCGGACGTTTGATTATGCAATATGCGTCTGAGAACCTGATCCCGGTTACAATGGAACTTGGCGGAAAAAGTCCGAATATCTTCTTTGAAAGTGTAGGTGACGCAGATGATGATTTCTTTGATAAAGCAGTAGAAGGTGCCGTTATGTTTGCCCTTAACCAGGGAGAAGTTTGTACCTGCCCAAGCCGGATACTTGTTCATGAAAATATCTATGAAAAATTCATGGAACGTGTGATCCAGCGTACAAAAGCCATCAAACTTGGCAATCCACTAGACGGAACGGTAATGATGGGTGCACAAGCCAGCGAAGACCAGTATCATAAAATTCTGAGTTATCTTGATATTGGCAAACAGGAAGGCGTACAGGTACTTTGTGGTGGCGAAGCTTTTCAGCAGAATAGCGGATTGGAGCATGGCTATTATATTAAACCAACCATTCTGAAAGGACATAATAAAATGCGTGTATTTCAGGAAGAGATCTTTGGACCGGTGGTTTGTGTTACAACCTTTAAAACTACTGAGGAAGCTATCGAAATTGCTAATGATACTTTATATGGATTGGGGGCCGGTGTTTGGACAAGAGATGCCCATCAACTGTATCAGGTGCCAAGAGCTATTCAGGCCGGGCGTGTATGGGTAAACTGCTACCATGCGTATCCGGCTCATGCTCCGTTTGGGGGCTATAAAAAATCAGGATTTGGAAGGGAGACGCATAAAATGATGTTGAATCATTATAGGCAAACTAAAAATATGCTGGTGTCTTATAGTCAGTCTAAACTCGGTTTCTTTTAACTTGCAACCCTTATCAAAAACGGCGGAATATTCCGCCGTTTTTCTTTTTATTGAATGAATATGGAAGTACAAAGAATTATTGCAACCTCCAAAGCCCTTGATCTTATTGGGTTGTTAAAACAAAAGAACGGACCACTCATGTTTCATCAGAGTGGCGGTTGTTGCGATGGATCACAGCCTATGTGTTTTACAGAAGGTGAATTTAAGATCGGTGGCAATGATGTTTGCCTTGGTGAAGTATCCGGCTGTAAATTTTATATGTCAGCTGATCAGTTTACCTATTGGAAACATACGCAACTGATATTGGATGTAACACCAGGTAGAGGAAGCAGTTTCTCTTTGGAAATCCCTTTGGGAGTCAGATTTTTTATACAGTCGCGATTATTTACTGAAGAGGAGAATGCTCTTTTAGAAAAAATGAATGAATAAGCTAAACGCAGAACGCTAAACGCAAAATGCAAAACGCAAAACGCCTGATGCTTAGTAAAAGCGTTTGGCGTTTAGCGTTCTGCATTCAGCCTATATCTAGCTAACCCCGGCTCCCGGATTGATCTCTGCTTCCGGATTCATAAAATGAAGCTTTCCATTGGCATCCTCTGCCATTAAGATCATACCATTGCTTTCAATGCCGCGCATTTTGCGAGGGGCAAGGTTTACCACAACCGTAACCTGTTTGCCAACAATGTCTTCGGGTTTGAAGTGCAGGGCAATCCCTGATACAATGGTTCTGGTTTCAAATCCAAGGTCTACGGAAAGTTTTAATAGCTTATCGGCTTTTTCAACTTTCTCTGCACTTATGATCTTACCTACCCGCAGGTCGATCTTTGCAAAATCATCAAATACGATCTCTGATTTTACATCAGCAAATTTTGGATTGATCTCTTCCATAGTACTGTCTTTACTAACAACTGACGCTTCACGATTCACGACCGCCGCTTTTAATTTTTCTAATTGTTCCGCAATCTCACTGTCTTCGATCTTCCTGAACAATAATTCAGGCGGACGAAGTGAATATCCGGTACTCAATAATTTCATTTTACCCGCATTTTCCCAATCCAGCATTTTATCCACCACCTTCATCAGGTAACACATTTTTCTGGCAGTGAAAGGAAGGAAAGGATTGATCAGCACAGCCAGGTTGGCACATAACTGTAAACAGATATGTAATGTATTATCAATCGATGCCTGTGCTTCAGCAGTAGGTTGTCCATCTTCACTCAATTGTTTCACAACGATCCAGGGTTCTTTCTTCTGCATGTATTGATTACCTGTTCTTGCCAGGTTGATCACTTCAAATAAGGCATCACGGAATTTATACTGTTCAAGAAGCGCTTCTACTTTTTCTTTGGCTGCCTGTATATCAGCAACAACCGTTCTGTCAAGATCGGTCAATGCTTCTGCATGCAGAGGGGGTACTTTGCCTTTGCAGAGCTTGTGCATCAATACCAATGAACGGTTTACAAAGTTTCCAAAGATGCTTACCAGCTCACTGTTATTCGCATCCTGAAATCCCTGCCAGGTAAATTCACTGTCTTTGGTTTCGGGTGCGATCAGGGTTAAATAGTAACGCAATACATCCGCCATCTGGCTTCCGCCATTTTCTTTGTTGATGAAATCATCCACATAATCCTGCATCTCCACTTTCCAGTTGCGGCTGGTGCTCATCTTATCTCCTTCTAAATTCATAAACTCATTGGCAGGCACATTATCCGGCAAAATATCTCCATGCAGTTTCAGCATGATAGGGAAGATGATGCAATGGAATACAATATTATCCTTACCAATAAAATGAACCAGCTTGGTGTCTTTATCCTGCCAGTAGGGTTTCCAGTCCTTATCATTATTCAATGCCCATTGTTTGGTAGCACTGATATATCCGACAGGGGCATCAAACCATACATATAATACTTTGCCCTTACCACCGTCAACCGATTCGGGCAGGGTTACACCCCAATCAAGGTCACGTGTTACGGCGCGGGGTTGAAGGCCACCATCGATCCAGCTTTTACATTGCCCTACTACCGTACTTCGCCAATCATTGGCATGCTCTTTTAAAATCCAGTCGCGCAGAAAATCTTCATGCCTGTTCAGGGGCAGGTACCAATGTTTCGTAGATTTTTTAATCGGTTTGTTACCACTTAAGGTACTTACCGGATTGATCAATTCATCCGGACTCAAACTCTTACCACAACGCTCACACTGATCGCCATAAGCACTATCGTAGGAGCAATTAGGACAAGTGCCTTTGATATAACGATCGGCCAGAAAACTATTGGCCTGTTCATCAAAATATTGTTCTGTCTCTTTTATTTCAAGATCGCCGTTATCATTCAGTTTGGTAAAGAACTCCTTTGCGGTTTCATGGTGTAAAGGATCGCTGGTGCGGTGATAGATATCGAAATCGATTCCCAGGTCCTTAAAATTCTGCTTCATGATGGGGTGATACTTATCAATGATGGCACGGGCGGTGGTTCCTTCCTTGGTGGCCTGGATAGGAATGGCAGTGCCATGTTCATCACTGCCGCATACAAATACCACATCCCTTTTCTGGGCTTTCAGGTAGCGTACATAAATGTCAGCAGGCAGGTATGCGCCTGCCAGGTGACCAATATGTTTCAGCCCATTGGCATAGGGAAGGGCTGAGGTAATTAAATATCGTTTGGGTTGCTTCATTGTTTAGTTATTCCTTGTTTGGAAAGTCTGCAAAAGTAAGCAATCCTTGTAAGAAGGCAATTATGGCCCCCAAGCCCTTTACCGGCAATGGTTTTCTGCCGTTAACGGCATATAAATACAGTTCAGTAATATTGCGTATGATCAAGATCCCTCCCTACCTCAAAAAAGGCGATATGATAGGTATCGTTTGCCCATCTGGTTATATGCCAAAAGACAAAGCAGAAACCTGTATTGGTGTTTTACAGGAATGGGGCTATCAGGTTAAAACCGGGAAAACTTTAGGTAACCAGTTCCATTATTTTTCCGGTACAGATGCAGAGCGCCTGGCCGATATGCAGGCTATGCTGGATGATAAAGAAGTAAAAGCCATCCTCTGTGGCCGCGGTGGTTATGGGATGAGCCGGATCATTGACGGGCTTAACTTTAAGCAATTCAAAAAACATCCGAAATGGCTGATCGGGTTTAGTGATATCACAGTTTTGCATGCGCACGTGTATCAACAATTCAATATCGCAACCCTGCATGCGCCGATGGCAGCGGCTTTTAATGATGGAGAATACGCGGAAGAATATGTTCAGTCTTTACGAAAGGCATTGAAAGGGATGAGTGCCAACTATGCATGTGCATCCAATCAATTGAACAGATTGGGTAAAGCAGAAGGAGAATTGATCGGCGGTAATCTTTCTTTGGTGGCACATCTGGTAGGCAGCTTGTCTTCCTTTAAAACAAAAGGGAGGATCCTGTTTCTGGAAGATGTGGGCGAATACATTTACAATGTTGACCGCATGATGATACAACTGAAAAGAAGCGGAATGCTGCAAAACCTTGCCGGACTGGTGATTGGTGGCTTCACCGAAATGAAGGATACGACCACGCCTTTTGGCTCAGATGTGTTTTCGATCATTCACTCTCATGTGGAAGAATATGGCTACCCGGTTTGTTTTGATTTTCCGGTAAGTCATGATAAGAATAATTATGCTTTAAAAGTTGGGGTGAAGCATCACCTGAGTGTTACCAAAAACAAGGTAACCCTGAAAGAAGTAAACCCCTCTGATTAACTCCCGATCTCTGTGTGCTCTGTGTTGAAAAAAAATATTATTTCGGAGTACTACGATCATTTTTTTCAATACAGAGAACACGAAGGAATAGAGGTTAACAGCCTTAGTGCCAGGTGTTTCTTAATAAGCGCAGCCAGTTTCCGTGCATGATCTTTTCACAGTCGGCAGCAGTATAGCCCCTTTTTTGTAGTAATGCCGGTACTTTCTGCATATCGGCAATTGTTTCGAGATCATAGGGGCATTGTTCTTTTCCGTAAGCTCCATCGAGGTCGGTGCCGATGCCGATATGGTTGGTATTGCCTGCCAGTTGGCAGATATGATCCATATGATTGATCATTTTTTCCAGATCACAATCCATTTCTTTGGGCTGTGATATTTTTTTTTGCCAACCCGGAACCATCATCCATGCATCAAGTGATCCACCGATCACGGCATCTTTTTGTATGAGAGCCTTGATCATCTCATCACTAAACTGTCGGTTATGATCAACCAAAGCACGACAATTATTATGACTGGCCCATACGGTTCCGTTAAACAATTCCATGGCATCCCAGAAAGCATCATCACACAAATGGGTGGCATCAAGGATCATGTTTAGTTGTTCCATTTCTTTCAGTAAATCCTTGCCCATCTGATTCAATCTTCCCGTAGCATCGGTTCCGTTGGCATATCGGCCAGGACCATAATGACCCGGGCCTACCGCACGCAAACCATATGCAAAGGCACGATGCAGGTGATCAACGGTGATCAATGAATCGGCACCCTCTAAACTTAAAATATAACCTATTGGTTTTTTATCATGGGTAGATTCGTCACTCCAAAGTGTGAGATGTTTTTCGAGTTGGTCAAGGTTGCAGATCTGTATCATTTCACCCACTTCTTCCATGGACCGATACCATTGCAATTGGCCCTGTGTTTGTGCCCATGCCTGTTCGGGGGAATGCCATCCTTTGTAAGTACCACCGGGTTTTACGACACGACCTATTTGGGTTGCCACAACCAATCCGATATTTCCTTTTCGTAATTCGGGGAAAGCAACAGTGCCGCTGCCACGATCGGGTTTATCCGTCATTCCTATCTCTGTTTCACGTATGGCATGAACCGGTAGCCGCAGATCGCGGTTCCATTCCATGGCATTCATGCTAAGGTCGAGATGGGCGTCGATGATGAACATTCGTATATTTTTTCTCTGCGAAAACTCTCTGCTCTCTGCGACTCTGCGGTGATATTGAATTCATTCACCGCAGAGGCAAAGAGGGGCAGAGTTGACGCAGCGTTAGATGGTAATTTTTCTTGCCCGGGCAATCACTTTCCAGTTGTCTACTACTTCATTGTCTTCTACAATAACTGCTGTATCATATAAGGCCACCGTAGGACAAATATGCACAGGTACACCATACAACACGTCACCAACTTTCCAATGATGTTTACCGGGGAATTTTAAAACGAGATGTTCTTCGCTCTGAGAAATGGGTGAAGCATCGGCTGCATTTAGAAAATGAACACGGGGTAAAGGATTTTCGGCGGCAACGGATTTATGTCCCAGATCTGTACAAACGGTTTGTTCATCGATCACAGAAATAATTCTTGTGATCACCAATGCGGCATATTCAAAAGGCTCATCGGGAACAATATGTTTGTAGCCCCAATCCCAGAATACAAAAGTACCCGGACTATAATGAACACCTTTGCGTTTGGTATGCGTTGGGAAAGAAGGAGAACCGCCGATCACGATCTGCATATTTCTTCCTGCAATGGATTCAATAGCCGTTTTCAATTTTTCTACGCTGGCAAAAGCTTCGTCTGAACGTTGGTTGCGGGTTACTACATCTGTATCGCGGATATGGCCATCATAAGCATGTAAGCCTATGATGCGGATACCCGACAATGATTGAGAATCAATAAATAGCTGTAATGCGTTTTCCGGTATAATACCCGAACGGTTCATGCCGATATTTAAATCGATATAAGCTTCAATATATTGTCCTTTTGCAGTAAATAAATCAGACAGTTCTTTGGCGGTTGAAAAATTATCAATGATGCAGGAAAAATGGGTAGCCGGAAATGTTGTGACCAGTTTCATTAATCTTTCCTGTTTGGGGCCAACCGGCTGATGAGCAAGTAATACATCCGGTGCTTTAACCATGCCCAGCATTTCTGCTTCTGCAATGGTGGCGCATTTGAATTTATTGATACCGGCCAGCATCATCAGTGAACAGACTTCGGCCATTTTATTGGTCTTTACATGCGGACGAACATTTTCAGCCCCACCGGCCATCTGTAAAAACCGGTCTATATTTTCATTTACTCTTTCGGGGTAAACGATGAGAGAGGGAGAATCTATTTTTTCAACATTTTTTATTTGATACCAATCCATGGAGTGTAGTTAAAAGTTGATAGCGAATAGTTAAAAGTCATTATTAACTTTTAACTATTATTTTTTCACTGATTAGTTCAGTTCAAACATGGCTTCGATCTCTACCGGAATATTATTTGGCAAAGAACCCATGCCTACTGCACTTCTTACACCTACACCATTATCAGGTCCCCAAACCGCTGCAAATAATTCGCTGCAGCCGTTGATCACATAAGGATGTTTTTCAAAATCGGCTGTACAGTTTACCATACCCAATACTTTGATCACCCGTTTTACTTTATCCAGTGATCCGAGATTGGCTTTAATGGTGGCGAGGATAGCCAGACCTACCTGTCTGGCGGCTAATTTGGCTTCATCCATATCCATGTCTTTTCCAACGCGGCCAATGATAAGACCTCCGTCGTTCTTAACCGTTCCATGGCCGGATACCAGGCAATGATTACCATCGATCAATAAGGGTTTATATACGCCTAATGGTTTAGGTGCGGGTGGCAGTTCGAGGCCGAGTTTGGCGAAATTTTCTTCGGGAGTCATACAATGTAAATTAATTATGAGGTCTTAAGGTATTAAAATAAACAGAATCAAAGCAAGCCTTTGTGCCTTTGTGAGGGAAATCAATTTGCACAAAGAGGCCAAATGCACGGTTGAAACAGGTATTATATAAAATAATCAATTATAAAAACCCCGATCAATCCCACAACCGAAACAATGGTTTCCATGATACTCCATGTTTTGATTGTATCTCTCACAGAAAGATTAAAATATTCTTTGAACATCCAGAATCCCGGATCATTTACATGCGAAAACATGAGACTGCCGGCTCCGGTAGACAAAACCATCAAAGCGGGGTTCACACCCGAAGCTGCAATCATGGGTGCCATGATACCCGCAGCGGTTAAACCTGCTACCGTTGCCGAACCGATACTTACGCGGATGATGGCCGCAATGGTCCAGGCAAGTAATAAAGGATGTATCGCTAAATGGGTTAGAGGCTGCACCAGTTCACTGCTGATATGGGTATCGGTAAGGATCTGTTTAAAAGCCCCAGCTCCGGAAATGATCAGCAGGATGGATGAAATATCCTTAACCGCATCACCCATAGGCGCCATAATGGTCTTGATCTTTTTCTTCTGCCTTATGCCCAGTGTATAAATTGCAATCAGCAAAGAAGCCAGCATGGCAATAGAAGGTTCACCAAACGTGTGAACGATATCCGTAATTATATTTTTCTGAGGGAAAAGGATCCGTACAATCGTATCTGTAGCAATAAATAGAACAGGCATAAAAGCGGCAAACATACTGGCCAACATACCGGGCTGTTCTGCTTCGGGCACAGTATGTGTTGCGAAAATTGCCAGCGGTTTGGGATTATACTTTTTTAGTGTAACCGAAAATATGGGCCCAGCAATGATAATAGCGGGAATGGCAATGAGTATGCCATAGAACAGGATCATTCCCATATCTGCATGAAACTGCTGGGCTAAAGCCACAGGTGATGGATGGGGGGGGAGATAACCATGAGTTACAGAAAGCGCTGCCAGTGTAGGCAGGCCCAGGTACACAACAGGGATCTTATATTTTTCGGCAACCGCAAAGATCAGCGGTATCAGCAATACAAATCCTACTCCATAAAATAAGGGGATGCCCACAATAAAAGCTGTGAGTACCAGGGCCCATTGAATATATTTCACACCAAATCCCTTGATCAATCCCGAAGCAATCTTATTGGCCGCACCGCTATCGGCAACCAATTTACCCAGCATGGCACCGATGCATAAGATGATCATTAATGACCCCATCAGGTCGCCAATACCTTTTTGAATGGAAACAACGATCTTACTGATCTCCATCCCCCGGCTTAACCCCGTAAGGATACATACAATCAAAAATGCAATGAATGGATGAAGTTTTACTGCGGTGATCAGCAGCACCAATCCAAGAACAGCAAGCAATAGGATGATCAATGTCATGGCATTATAAGCGTTAGACATTAAAGATAAATGAAAAAATCACCCAAAAACAGCTGGTTTGGGAATTCCCGGAAGGCCGGAAAACGGGTTCATTTCACATCATCAGCCAAACTGATTAAATTTACACTCCTATAGATAAAATCTATCAACATGACCTTTGTTCAGTTACAATATATCATTGCTGTAGACACATTCAGGCACTTCGCATCTGCTGCCAAGCATTGTTTTGTATCGCAGCCTACATTGAGTATGCAGATCCATAAAGCCGAGGAGGAACTGGGTGTGAAAATATTCGACCGGAGTAAACAACCCGTAATTGCCACCGAGCTGGGGGCAGAACTGATAGAGCAGGCCAGAAAGATCATTGCCGAAAAAAATGTGCTGGATGAAATGGTGCATCGCAAAAAAGGAATGATCACCGGTGAGCTTAAGATCGCGATCATTCCTACATTGGCACCTTATCTTCTGCCCTTGTTTGTGCAGCAATTCACTGATAAATATCCTTTAGTGCGATTGGTGATCAATGAACTGACCACCGAGCATATTTTGGCACAACTGCGCTCCGGTAAAGTAGATATGGCCATACTGGTTACGCCTTTACTGGAACCGGGTATCAAAGAACACGTGTTGTTTTACGAGGAATTACTGGCTTATGTATCTAAAAAGAATGCTGCTTATAAAAAGACCTATATGCTGCCCCAGGATATTGACCCGGATAAATTATGGCTCCTGGAAGAAGGGCATTGTTTTCGCAGCCAGATCGTAAACTTATGCGAATTGCGGAAAGCCGGAAAAGAATCGGGGCATTTTGAATATGAAGCGGGCAGTATTGAAACACTCCGCAGAATGGTGGATATGAACGATGGTATTACTATCCTTCCTGAACTGGCTACCCTGGGTATGACGCAAAAACAGCTGAACCAGATCCGTTATTTTAAACGCCCCGCACCCATGCGCGAAGTAAGTATTGTGGTGCATCGCGATTTTGTAAAAAAGCGTCTGATCGAGATCCTCAGAGAAGAGATCATCGCCTCCATCCCCGAAAAGACCCTTGCCAACAAAAACAAATACGTGATACCCGTGTGATAAATACCTGATTTTTGGATTCCGGTATTTCTGTACTTGCATATTCAACATGCATGTATATGAAACTCTTTGTGATCATGCTGATACTGAGTACATCATCAACTGTTTTCGGACAGAGAAACGACCACGTTTTTGAAGCCCGCTATGTACAGAAACCACCCGTTTATCCAATGGGTGATGATTCTGCCGGCCGGTATTATTTCCATCATTTTCCGGGTATGGACAGCCTGTTACCCAAAGCCATTTCGAACGGAGATACTTTAAAATACTTCCGTGTCTATTTTTCTTTTGTGATTGATAAGTATGGATTGATCACAGAACCTCATTTTATCCGGATCGCTACCACCCGTTATGCACAAAGCCGTAATGCCAAAACGGTCAATTATTTTTTACAGGATGAATGGTATTACGAAAAAGCCATCAAACAAATGCTTCGTAAAATGGGTTTCTGGAAACCGGCTTTGCAAAATGGTATCCCGGTAAGTTGCCGGGTGGAAGAATATTTTCAATTCTGGGTTGGAATTACTGCACCTCTCATATTTTAATATATCAGAGCTGTATTCACCGATTAATTGAACGAATTGATTATGTAGAAGCGGAAACATGACCATGGTCATATACTTCGCTGAATTTAAAGACTACTTTACGGAAAATAAAGACTACTACTGCATTCTTTGTATCAAATGATCCTGTTTTTTCTTGTTTATCAGGAAACTCTTTTTAAGCAATCATAAGTATTTACTTTTCTCAGTTCGGGATATGGCCATGTATTATGTGGATTGTATTCCAATATACTCTTCGGTAATCAATTAGTTAAAATTAATATGAGAAGTAATATTGTCATATTGCTCTTTTGCTTTCTTCTCCTTCAAAGCCAATCTGCTTTTTCACAACAAGGTGAGGTTGTCACAGGCGGTGACATTTCGGGTATTTCCGGTAGTGTTAGTTTCACAATTGGCCAGATCGATTATATCAGTTTCGGAAATACCATGAATATATCCGAAGGCCTGCAACAGGTATATGATAAGTTGATCGACATAGTTGATGATAAGATCAGTATTACTATTTGGCCAAATCCTGTAATGAATCAACTTCATATTCAGGTAATGGATCCGGTAGGATCGGGAATAATGTTTCAATTATTCACTATTGATGGAATGCTGCTTGAAAGCAGCATTACTTCCGGTAACCAGATAGTAATAGGAATGAAAAAATATGCTGCCGCCATGTATATATTAAGAGTTACACATGTGAAGAAAACAGTATCCTTCAAAACCATAAAAATTAACTGAAAATGAAAATATTATTCTGCATCGGATTTGTTGTATTTCTATCACATCCTGCGTTTGCACAAGTGCCCCAAAAAATGAGTTATCAGGCAGTTATCCGAAATAGTGATAATTCTTTAGTTGGTTTAAAACCGGTTAGTATGCAGGTTAGTATTCTGCAGGGTTTTTCAACGGGTGTGGCGGTTTATGTTGAAAAGCAAAACAGAACCACGAATGCCAATGGTTTGGTGAGTATGCAAATAGGGGCAGGTATCGCAGTAGCAGGTAGTTTCATACAAATAGATTGGTCAAACGGCCCATACTTTATTAAAATTGAAACCGATCCCAATGGCGGAACGGATTACACAATAGTAGGCACCAGCGAAATGTTGAGTGTGCCTTATGCATTATTTGCGTTAAACGGAGTGGTAAACGATTTTTTGGGCAGTTCTAATGACATGATCAACTTGTCAACTTTAGTACTAGGGAGTAATATTTCTATCAGCATGACCAAAGATTTATCTTTTGCAACCCTGGGTTATCTGATTGTTTCGAATAGTACCGGTAATCATTTTCATGGAAGAATGATTGCTTATAATAAAGAAACAGGTTCATTGGAGCTGTCTATTAATGAAATTAATGGTAGCAGTTCTTCTTCCTATTGGGAAATAAGACTTGATGCATCCAAAGGTAATTTAGGTGAGCAGGGATTGAAAGGTTTACAAGGCGATATTGGTTTGTCTGGCGGGATTGGCAATAATGGAGCAAAAGGAATCGATGGACCCAGTGGAGCGATTGGATTAACAGGTTTAGCGGGAACGAATGGACTGACAGGAACGAATGGGATCAATGGAAACAATGGTGTTGATGGATTGAATGGAGCGATAGGGTTAACAGGTTTAGCGGGAACGAATGGACTGACAGGAACGAATGGGATCAATGGAAACAATGGTGTTGATGGATTGAATGGAGCGATAGGATTAACAGGTTTAGCGGGAACGAATGGACTGACAGGAACGAATGGGATCAATGGTGTTGATGGATTGAATGGAGTGATAGGACTAACAGGTTTAGCGGGAACGAATGGACTGACAGGAACGAATGGGATCAATGGTGTTGATGGATTGAATGGAGTGATAGGACTAACAGGTTTAGCGGGAACGAATGGACTGACAGGGACGAATGGGATAAATGGTGTTGATGGATTGAATGGAGCGATAGGATTAACAGGACTTACCGGTGCAGCCGGATCATTTACCGGAACTTTTTCTGGAGATGTAACCGGAAATCAAAATGCAACGGTAGTAGATAAAATTAATGGCATATCCTTATCGTCATTAATATCCGGTGTCTTAAAAAACACTACACTAACAGGTATACCTTCTATTGCCGTTGCAAGCGATTTTCCTGTCTTAAATCAAAATACCACCGGATCGGCTTTGAATGTTTCAGGAATCATTTTGCCAATGAACGGAGGAACGGGAGTTGCCAATAATAATGCTGCATCAATTAATTTGCCAGGCCCTTTCTCAGCAACATTAATTACAACTGCAGCAACATCAGTAACGTTACCGGCAGTCGGAACCTTATATGGCACAGCTGCTGCAAGTATCAGCTCCGCACAATTATTGCAATCATTAACAGATGGATCAGGCACTGGTAGTGCTGTGTTTTCTGCATCGCCCCGATTCACAGATATCCCATTGGCACCAACGGCAGCGATTGGAAACAATACAACACAATTGGCTACTACTGAATTTGTATTAGCAAACCCAAGTGCATCACAATCAATTTCTGCAGGTACAGAAATAACTACTACGTCTGCCACAGCGGTAGTGGCTACCGGCATGACTTTATCACCTCCGGCAGGAAAATATGCAGTATCATTTAATAGTCAGTATACACTTTCAGCTTCTGATCGAACCGGACAGGCTAAAATAGATTTGAGAACAGCGTATAATCAATTGATGGCTAAAACTGTCACTAACGCTTCACATGTGCCGGCTTTTGGTGGAGGTGAAACACTTACTGCAGGGGTTTATTCCAACGCAGGTGCATGTACTGCCGGAGGCAATCTGATATTGGATGGAGAAGGTAATCCCAATGCTGAATTTGTTTTCAGATTTGGAGGTGCATTTAGTACAGCGGTTAGTACTAATATTACATTAATAAATAGAGCTTCTGTATGTAATGTTTATTGGGTAGCTGAAGGTGCAATATCTACAGGTGCTGCTTCAATAATAAAAGGAACCCTGCTGTCTAATAATGGAGCCGTTACCATTGATAATACCAACCTCGAAGGAAGATTATTGTCTAATGTAGGAGCAATTTCTTTGGGAGCATCTGTCATGATAATACCAACAGGTTGCTCCTCTATTTTAAACACAATTTCAACCTTTGCAATATTTACTTCTATGGGAAATGTAACGAACCTTGGTGTGTCAAATATAAACGGTGACATAGGAACTAATTCCGGAACCATTTCAGGCTTTGAAACATCTACTGTGAACGGAAACATTTATCCGCCAAGTAATGTGGCAAGCAGTACAACAGCGGTCTTTGGTATTTATCAAAACGGTGTTTTACTACCTTTCTCAGAAAGATCAAGAGTCAGCACTTTGAATTTAGGTGAGGTATCACTTCAAGGCATCGCCACGGTTGCTTCTGGTGAAGCCATCGATATCAGAATGAAAATTGATGCAGGAACCATAAAGTTGCAGAACAGAATTTTTACTTTGATCAATGTTCGATAAATCAATCGATAAAGCCAGTAGTATACTATTTGTATTCTAATGCATTAATAAACTATCTAATTTTTTCTGCATCAGGGGGAATGTAGTCAGATCGTTATGGCTTCCACCTTCAATGGTAATGAATTCATCCGTTGGTTTTAAAACCTGCTTTAATCTTTTCGCATTGAAATACGGGATCACACCATCTGATGTGCCATGAAAAATGCTTACCGGCGCTGTTACCTTTGTAAGGTACTCATGCGTAGGCAGTTTGAAATGTGTGAGCATCTCTATCGGATACATCCAGCATAAAAGCCGGGCCAAAGAAGTAAAACTGTAATAAGGTGTTTCCAGGATCAGTTTCTTACAATCACGCACTGAAGCCAGCTGTGCAGCCACACCGGTGCCGAATGATTTTCCGTAGATGAGAATTTGTTGTGGCGTATATTTTATCCTGGCCATTTTATACACCTGCAATGCCTCTTCGTATACGATGGGCTCCGTGAGTTTGCCTGTTGATTTTCCAAAACCGGGATAATCGGGCATCCAGACTTCATATCCATTGCCTGTAAACCTGGAAGCAAACTGCGCATAATGGTTCACATTCTCTTTGTTGCCATGAAAATATAATACGATCCCTTTCCGCAAAGAATCCGGAACAGTGAACTGAATAATATTAAAACGGGTTTCTGCATCCCTGTCAATATTGATCTCAGTAAAGGGTTGGTTCAAAGAATACACACTATCGGCAGCCAGCGCTTTTGGGCGAAGGATCAATAGATCCTGCAGATAGAACAATGCCGTACCCAGCAGACAGTACACCACAATAATGAGCTTGATCCAGCGAAAGCGTTTTTTCTTATCCATGCTGCGCAAAGGTAGGACCGAAATATCAGTACTTTAAAATATCCCTGATGAAGTTATGGTACTCATTAAAGGAAGGCAGGTTATTATGCCCCCCGCCATGGATCCTTATCAACGTGATCTTATGCGGACTGATCTGCTGCAGTTTCTCACTATGCCGGATGGGTATCAACCTGTCGCGGGTACCGTGAATGATATAGGTATGGCAATTCACTTTCCTGATCCAGTGGTCGGTGCGGAGATGATACCGTAAGAACAAACGATGTGGCAGAAAAGGCGTAAACCTTTCCATCAGTTTAATAAAACTGAAATAGGGCGCATCCAGTATCAGGTAACGGGGTGTATTATCTGCTGCGATCTTGGTGGCAAAACCACTTCCTAGGCTTCTGCCGTAAACAAGGATATGATGTTCTTCATATTTCTCTTTCAGCCGGTCATAAACGAATTGCATATCAGACAGCATGTCCTTTTCCGTTCGTTTACCGGTGCTCTTACCAAAGCCACGATAATCTACCAGCACCACATCATACCCATAGCGGTAAAAATCACGCGCGTATTTTGCCCATCCTTTAATGCTTCTTGAATTGCCATGAAAATATAAGATCAGTCCCTTGGGTTCTTTACAGTAGAAATGCAAACCGTTAATACTTACGCCGGGTGCTATATTGAAAAAAAGTTCCTCAAAAGGAGCATCGTATTTATAAGCAAAATCCTGCGGTAATTTCTCTGGCTTGAAAATAAATTTTTCCTGCACGAGGTAAACGGCAGTTGCTACAACAAGGTAGCCAATGATGATATAAAGGATCACAGCAAACAAGCTCAGGTTTTGATTTCCTAAGTTCTGCTTTTTACATGAATAAGTGTAGAAATAAAAACACCCCCTTTCGGGGGTGTTAAAAAGGTTTAATCAATGGTCATTTCTATATCTTCAGTCCCGTCGTGATACACACGGTGCAGATTAAGTTTAGAAACCGGCGCCACGATCAGCGGGAATTTCTCAATGGTCACATTGCTGGGGTCAAGCCCAAAGCCACGCTCTTCACCAAGGCTGATCTCTTTTAGCCAGAAATAAAGCTTCATCACAATACGCTCAAAGAAAGGCAGTTCATTATCCTGACTCAGGTATTTTTCCAATACAATGAACTGGAAATCACCTACTACATTATTTCTTTCCAGGCTTTCGTAACGGCTGGTAATATTCACTTCCTTATTGTTCACCAGCTCTTCCACCACTCTTCGGAACATGAGGTTAATACGTTGCTCCACACGGAACCCTAATCTGAATTCCACACGGATGATGTCGTTAGGGATAATATGTTCTACTGAGTATTCGCATGTATACGGGTCATCCAATACATCCACGTGAACAAACCAATAAATATCCGCACGTTTGGGTTTCTTATTCAGGATAGAATAGATGATCTTATGCTCGATTTCTTTCGGGTTATTGGCACTGGTCATATAAACCAGGTGTGTTGCATATTTGGCAATGGTCTTATCATTACTCAGTTCCTGGATCATGGGTATATAATGTTCCATACGCACAAACTCAACATACCGGTTCTTGATCTTACGGCTGCGGAACCATACATACATCACCGCAAACAAACCGCCACCTACGATCAGGGTTACATAACCACCATGCAGGAATTTTTCCAGATTGGCAACCAGGAAGGATACTTCAATGGTAAGGTAAACGATCAGGTAGAGATAGATCCAGAAAGAAAAAGTGCGCCGGCTTACCAGGAAGTTGGCAAAGAGAATGGAGGTACTGATCATACACATCGTGATCGCCAATCCATACGCCGCGCCCATATTGGCCGATTTCTGGAAGAAGAGTACGATACCTACACAACCGATGAACAATAACAAACTGATTCCCGGAATATATAATTGACCTTTTTCTTCGGTAGGATAATTGATCTTCATCTTAGGCCAGAGGTTCAGACGAAGTGCTTCACTGATCAAGGTAAATGAACCCGAGATCAATGCCTGGCTCGCAATAATAGCTGCCGTGGTGGCAATAATGATACCGGCCAGTTTAAACCATTGCGGCATAGTGCCGATAAATGGGTTGAACCCGGCTTCCATCATTTCATGCGGGATGATCTGGTTCTGGTGATTGGCCAGCAGCCAGGCACCTTGCCCGAGGTAATTCAGGATCAGACAGGTTTTCACAAAGATCCAGGAAATGCGGATATTGCCTCGGCCGCAATGCCCCAGATCACTATACAAGGCTTCGGCACCCGTGGTACAGAGAAAGACTGAACCCAATAGCCAGAATCCTTTCGGGTACTTGGTTAATAATTCAATGGCATAATGCGGACTGAGGGCTTTGAAAATACTGATATCATCCATCAGATGCGAACAGCCTAACACAGCCAGCATCGCAAACCATACACCCATAATGGGTCCGAAAAGTTTTCCGATAGAAGCAGTACCAAACTGCTGCATAAAGAAGAGAAGGCTGATGATTGCAATTACAATAGCTACGATCGTGCTTTGCTCAATATCCTTGAAACTCGGGATCTGGCGCAAACCTTCAATTGCTGAAGTAATAGAGATAGGGGGTGTGATGATCCCATCGGCGAGTAATGCAGCTCCGCCAATCATAGCGGGAACCACCAGCCATTTCTTTCTTCTCCGCACCAATGCATAAAGACTGAATATGCCACCTTCCCCTTTATTATCTGCCTTAAGGGTTAAGATCACATACTTAACAGTGGTTTGCAGGGTAAGTGTCCAGATCACACAGGATAGGGATCCGAGTATCAATTCTTCAGTGATCGCCCGCCCAGTTATGATCTCATTCAAAACGTAGAGGGGAGAGGTACCGATGTCTCCGTAAATGATTCCCAAAGCGATGATCAGACCGGCAGTGGTAACCTTGTTGAAATTCTTGCTCACAAAGAGGTAATTACGATTAAGGCAGAAATTATCTGACAAATGTATAAGTAAAATCAATCACCCCTTACAAATATTGCTGCAGGGGCCATTTGTTGTGCTTTTACTGTTAATTTAGGGATTCTTAAGCCCCAGTTACCTTACATTTGAGCTATAAATGTTGACCAGGAAATGAAAAAAACAATACCGGTACTGATCGCCTGCTTCCTGCTTGCCTTTTTACATGGTTCCGCCCAGAAAATAACCTATTCTGAGCCCGATAAGGACGATCCCCGTACCCTGAATTTTGAGGTATTAGGTAAGATAAACGGGAATATCCTGGTGTATAAGAGTTACCGCGACTGGAACTATATCTCTACTTATGATGCTGATATGCGGCTGATAGAAAAGACCCGCCTCGATTTTATCAATAATCGGATCTTAAGCACCGACTTTCTCGTTTATCCCGACTTCGCTTACATGATCTATCAGTTCCAGAAAAGAAGTGCCATTTTTTGTATGGCAGTAAAACTGGATGCATCCGGGAAAAAAGTTGGGGAACCGGTACTGCTCGATTCAACAGAAGAGATCCATTTTTCGGCTTCCAACAAAATATATTCCTTTATCAACAGCGATGACAAGCAGAAATTCATGGTGTTCAAAATCAACACACGTAATGATAAAGCACATATTCTCACCACCTGTCTATTTAACAAAGATCTTAGCCTGGTAAAGAAATCCCGTGTTGCGGTCAACATGCCTCAACGAAATGATTTCCTGTCGGAGTTTACCCTGGATAATGAGGGTGACATGTGTTGCGTGCGGGCATCGGGTACAGCTTCCAATGATAATATCAATAAAGTAAGTCTGCTGATCAAACCTGCCAAAGCCGATAATTTTGGGATGACCGATCTGAAAGTGGGCAATATCTTTTTAGACGATATCCGTATTAAAGCGGATAATATCAATAAACATTTTGTGATCACTTCCTTTATCAGCAAACAGCGCCGTGGCAATATTGAAGGCTTGTACTATGTGCTCTGGGATAAACTGCAAAACAAGGAAATGCTGAGTGCAACGACTATTTTTTCTGATGAGTTCAGAGAAGATGCCAAAGGAGAAGGGGGCAGTAAATCAGCTTTCAATGATTATTTTTTAAAGAACCTGGTGATGCGCCGTGATGGTGGTTTTTTGATCACTGCCGAATCTGCCTACACCAGCTCAAGAGGTAATACATTAAACCGATGGGATTATCTGTATGGCTCGCCCTACTGGTCACCGGTTGATTATTATACCTGGAACAGTCCGGTAGGTTATTACCCATGGTGGAGATCGAATATTTATAACAATCCCAATACACTTACCCGTTATTTCGCGGATAATGTAGCTATTATCTCTTTTGACCCTGCAGGTAAAATGGAATGGAGTAATGTGATCCGCAAATCTCAATACGACGATAATACGGATAACTATATCGGGTTTGGTATGTTCAACACCGGCGATCAGCTTCATTTTATTTTTAATGTGCAGGAAAAAAGGACCATGATCCTTTCAGATCAAACCCTTTCACCGTCAGGGCAGGTAGACAGAACACCTACTTTTAAGAACCTCGATAAGGGATACGATTTTATGCCAAGACATGCCAAGCAGATCGGCTCACGTCAGGCCATCGTACCCTGTCAATACCGCGGGTTCACCTGTTTTGCCAAACTCGAATTTTAATTCCTAACACGTGGTCTTCCTTTTCAGAGATAAATCGATCATCAATATTTTTTTCCTGGTAATTCTGAGCATTGTTGTGCACCTGCACTTTTTTGTGAATGCACCCCTGGTAATTTCCAATAGTAACGACGGTGTCTTATCTGTTCTGCTCCATAATTATATCTCCGGCCAGCCACAAACGGTTTTGTTTCTTTTTTATCACATGACCGTGTTGATCCAGGCCATACGATTGAATATGGTTTTGAACGATCTGCGTATGTTTCAGCAGAACAACTATACAACAGCAATGGCTTATGTGCTGTTAACAGGCATTATTGCCCAATGGGGCAGTATTTCTTCGGCCCTGCTGGCTAATTTTCTGTTGATCTGGATCTTCATCAAACTCAGTCGGCTGTATAATCATCCTTCCCCAAAAACCTTATTATTCAATACCGGGTTGATCGTAGGCTTATCGGTGGTTTGTTATCATCCAACCGCCATATTGATATTGGTGGTTTTATTTGCGTTGGCTGTGGTAAGACCATTCAGCCTGGCAGAATGGCTGGTATTGCTGATGGGTGTATTGGTACCTTACTATTTTTTATTCTCATGGTTGTTTATTAGCGACCAGACCAAAACCTTTTCCTCCTTCCTGCCCTCGCTGCAGATCAACCTGCCGGCAACACAATGGAGTGCCCCGTTGATTGCCGGTTTATCCATTCTGGGTCTGGTGCTGCTAACCGGACTGTATTACTGGCAACTATCCAATAAACGAATGGTAATCCAGATCAGAAAGAACTGGGGGGTGATGGCGGTAATGCTGTTCATTCTGTTACCCATACCCTTTATTTTCCTGCATGCCGGCCTGGAATCGGCCCTGATGGCCCTGGTACCTTTGGGCGCATTTGCGGGGAATGTGTTTTCCTATCCGCGGAAATTAATACTGCCCAATATCCTGTTCTGGCTGGCTATACTGGTAATAGCCTATAATAACTGGGTGTTTCTGAGAAATTAGCCATGCGTTAACGGGTCAGATATTATCTTTGGGCTCATATCGGTTGCTTGCCTATCCAATACAAAAAATAATTATATGAAGTTTGGCGTTGTTGTTTTTCCTGGGTCTAACTGCGATAGAGATATGCAGGATGCCCTTCAGCAGGATCTGGGTAAAGAAGTGATCATGCTCTGGCACAAAGACAAAGACCTGAGTATGTTTTCCACAGACGATTGTATTGTATTACCGGGTGGTTTTTCTTATGGCGATTATCTCCGTTGCGGCGCCATTGCCCGTTTTAGCCCGATGATGCAAAGTGTGATTGAATTTGCCAATAGAGGCGGTAAAGTATTGGGTGTATGTAATGGTTTCCAGATCTTATGCGAAAGCGGTTTGTTACCCGGTGTTTTATTGCAGAATGCTAACCAGCAATTTGTGTGTAAGAATGTGTTTATAAAAAACGAGAACGGCAAAGCATTGAAAGTACCCGTAGCCCATGGAGAAGGAAGATATCATGCTGATGAAGCAACGTTAAACGAACTTGAAGCCAATGGTCAGGTGATCTTCCGTTACTGTAATGAAGATGGAAGCCTTAGTGAAACAGCCAATCCCAATGGAGCTATCCGCCATATCGCCGGGATCCGCAATAAAACAAATAATGTATTTGGCATGATGCCACACCCTGAGCGTGCTTCTTCAGAAGCCATGAGCAATCTCGACGGGAAGAAAGTATTTGAGTTGTTAGGTTTGAGTTAAAGCTATTTTGTAAGGCAGCACAATGCTTTACGTCTATCTCTTAAATTGAAATGTTCGTATGAAAAGAATTGTTCTTGGTTTTTTAGCTGCCTGTATATCTATTGTTTCTTTTAGCCAGATGAAGAACCCGGTAAGTTGGGATTATGCGGCCAAAAAGAAAACCGCTGATACCTATGAAGTAACCCTTACGGCAACCGTAGAAAGCCCATGGCATATCTACTCGCAGAATACCGGTAAAGGCGGTCCTATACCAACTACCATCAGTTTTAAAGCCAATCCTTTGGTTACAAAAACAGGTACCATAAAAGAACAGGGAAAGCTGGAGAAAGTGTTCGACAAAAATTTTAATACCAATGTTCTTTACTATTCAGACAAAGTGGTGTTTGTTCAAACCGTAAAAGTAAAAGGCAATGTAAAGACCAGTATAAGCGGTACGGTTGAATACATGGTTTGCGATGACAGCCAATGCCTGCCCCCGGTTAAGAAATCCTTCGATCTGAAACTTCAATAATCCGGGTTCACATGAAAAAAATACTCTTCTCTTTTTTAGCGGTACTCTCATGCCTGTTGGTGTCTGCACAAACAGACAGTTTATTAAAATGGCAGGTACAGTCTAAGAAGATCGGTACTGGTTTGTATGAACTAACGGCCAAAACAACCATTCCTGCAGGCTGGCATTTGTACGGAACCAATCCGTTGGTGGAAGGCCTGGAATCACCAAAGTTCAGCCCCAACTACGAAAAAGCAATACCCCAGGCAAGCATATTGTATAACAAAGCTGCAGAGATCATTACGGACGGCTTGTTTGAAAAAAAGAAAGTAAACGTTTTTACCGGTGAGATAGAAATAAAACAGCAGGTAAAAATTGATGGTTTTATTCCCGGTACTTTGAAAGGTAACCTTACCGCCAACCTCGGAAAAGCAGAAGAGTTTGCACCCCAGGACCAGGTATTTGAAGTAAGCCTCGAAGGTGGTGCCGCTGTTTCGGCAGATAGTAAAAAAATCAAATTAACCAGTATCGATCTTGTTAATCCAACAAAAGATTGTGGTAAGAAAAATGATATTGTAAGCAGTGGCTGGTTATCTATTTTCTTTTTAGGATTCTTAGGCGGATTGATCGCATTGCTTACCCCATGCGTGTTTCCTATGATACCGGTTACCGTTTCCTTCTTTACCAAAAAAGCAAGCAACCGGAAACAGGCTATAAAGAACGGGGCATTGTATGGCTTCTTTATCTTCTTAATTTATTTACTGGCCAGTGTGCCCTTTCATATTCTGGGCAATGTACAGCCTGAGATCTTTAATAATATCTCCACCAATTCATGGCTGAACCTGGTATTCTTTATCATCTTCATCTTCTTTGCTTTTTCCTTCTTTGGCTATTTTGAGATCACACTCCCAAGTAATATAGCGAGCAAAGCAGATTCGAAAAGTGGATTGGGAAGTGTGGTGGGCATCTTCTTTATGGCGGTTACGCTTGCAATTGTTTCTTTCTCCTGCACAGGACCCATTCTGGGTTCCTTATTGGTAGGATCGATCAGTGGTGGTGCCTGGCAGTTAACCTCAGGATTAGCAGGCTTTGGTTTAGCACTGGCCTTGCCTTTTGCTTTGTTTGCCATATTTCCAAACTGGTTACACTCGTTGCCAAAATCAGGCGGATGGTTAGATACTGTGAAAAAAGTACTGGCATTTTTAGAACTTGCTCTGGCTTTAAAATTCTTATCCAACGCAGACCTGGTGATGCACTGGGGTCTGGTAAAACGCGAAGTGTTTATTGGCATCTGGATCCTTATTGGCAGCGGCTTAACCCTCTATCTGTTTGGTATCATACGTCTGCCGCATGATTATAAAGGAATGAAGATCGGCACAGGAAGAAAAGTATTGGGAGGCATTGCCTTGCTGTTCACACTTTATCTGATACCTGGAGTTACACAAACCAAATATGCCAACCTGCAATTACTCAGCGGTTTTCCGCCACCGTTCAGTTACAGTATTTATGGAAAAGACAATGTGCATGGCAAAGGATTGGAAGCCAATGTGATCAACGATTATGCAAGAGCTTTGCAGTTGTCCAAAGACCAGCATAAACCTTTATTGATCGACTTTACCGGTTGGGCCTGTGTAAACTGCCGTAAGATGGAAGAGAATGTATGGACCGATCCTTCTGTTTATAATTACATAAAAGAAAATTTCATTCTTGTTTCCTTATATGTAGATGATAAAGAAAAATTACCGGCCGATCAACGCTTTACCTATACACTAAAAGATAATAATACCAAAGACATCATCAGCATCGGCGATAAATGGGCCACTTTTCAGACAGAAAATTTTGGACAGTCTACCCAACCCTTATATGTGATCCTCAACAACAGTGAAAAGCTGATGAATAATCCGGTTGGTTACACGCCGGATGTAAAAGAGTATCTGGAATGGTTGAAGTGCGGTAAAGAAGCCTTCTCTTCCGGTAAATAAAAAACTGCGCCTTTGCGCCTCTGCGTGAAAATTTCTCGCAAAGGCGCAAAGGCGCAAAGGCGCAATTCTTGATTTTTTTATAAGCGTAATATATTACAAAGCGATCTGCTTTTCCACCATCATCTTCCGCAGATTGATCAGGCCATACCGCATACGACCCAAAGCAGTATTGATGCTGCAATTGGTGATGAGAGCGATCTCTTTAAAACTAAGGTTGGCAAAATGGCGTAGTACAATGATCTCGCGCTGCTCTTCCGGTAAGAGGTCCAGCATTTTGCGTACTCGTTCATGACTCTGTCCCTGCATGATCTTACTGTCAGGGCCTTCCTCATATACATTCAGCAGTTCAAAAATATCCTGGTTGTCGCTGGTCTTGATGGCGGGGGTACGTTTCACCTTCCTGAAATAATCCACACAAAGGTTATGGGCAATGCGCAGGGCCCAGGGAAGGAATTTTCCTTCTTCTGTATATCGCTTATTCTTTAAGGTATCAATGATCTTAATGAAAACATCCTGGAAAAGGTCTTCAGCCAGATAACTATCCTTTACAAAAAACAGGATAGATGAAAATACCTTATCCTTATAGCGGTAGATTAGGGTTTCAAAGGCAGCAGTGTCGCCGTCCTGGAAGGCCCGTATCAAATCTGTATCAGACGCCTGGTCTAATGTTCTCATAACAACTTTTTTGAGTCAGAATTCAGCAAAATCAGGATTTGGATAGAACTTTTGGTTGAGTGTCTATGCACTAACTCATTATAATTCAACAACAAATTATACATCTTTTCATATCTGTACTTTTTTGTGGAAAAGATGGTTTTCGGGGGTTGGGGTTATGCACATTTTTTTGTTTTCCATGTTCCGCTATCGGTGCAGGGAAAAAACCGTTCTATCGTTCAGGTTTCTAAACTTAACCGTCAATAATGTGTTTAACTTGCTTAACAGTATGGCAACGAAAACAAAGACTCCCAAATTAGAACCCGTGATCGAATCGGGTGGTGATATAGTAGTGAAAGGCGCAAGGGTACACAATCTCAAGAATGTTACCGTTAGCTTTCCCAGAAATAAATTCATCGTGGTTACCGGCGTATCAGGCAGTGGTAAATCATCTCTTACCATAGATACCCTTTTTGCCGAAGGCCAGCGCCGTTATGCAGAAAGCCTCAGCGCCTACGCCCGCCAGTTTATGGCGAGGATGGTGAAGCCTGATGTGGATTATATCAAAGGGCTTTGTCCTGCCATTGCCATCGAACAGAAAGTAATCACCCGCACACCACGCAGTACGGTGGGTAGTATGACGGAGATCTATGATTACTTACGTCTCCTCTTTGCCCGTGCCGGTAAAACCATTTCACCCATCAGTGGCAAAGAAGTAAAAAAGGATGATGTGGCCGATGTGGTGCAGGCCATTCAGAAAATGAAAGAAGGAACCAAAGTGGTCATCATTGTTCCTTTTAAACAACATGCCAAACGCGAAACAAGAGAAGAGCTGAATATATTGATGCAGAAAGGGTTTTCCAGAATGTATGTAAGACAGTCTGGAGTTGGGAGTATCGGGTCTGGAGTTATTTCGAGGATTGAAGAATTGCTCGAACTGCCTGACAAAGAACTTAAAAAGCAACTCCAAACGCCAAACGCCAAACTCCAAACTTATGTTCTCATTGATCGAATAGTTACCAAATCCTTCGAAGAAGATGATCTCCACCGCTTATCCGATTCTATCGGCACAGCTTTTTATGAAGGGGAAGGAGAAATGTATATAGAAGTGGACGGAAATAAACTGATGCACTTCAGCAATAAGTTTGAACTCGATGGGATCCAGTTTGAAGAACCGGTTCCGAATTTGTTTTCATTTAATAATCCCTTTGGTGCCTGTCCTACCTGCGAAGGTTTTAGCCAGGTGTTAGGCATTGATGCAGATTTGGTGATTCCTGATAAACGACTGAGTGTTTATGAAGGTGCTGTAGCCCCCTGGAAAGGGGAGAAGCTTGGCTGGTGGCGCGAGCAGTTTGTGAAAAGTGCAGGTAAGTTTGGCTTCCCCATTCATAAACCTGTTATTGATCTTAGCAAAGAACAATATGCGCAGTTATGGAGCGGAGAAGGCAATGTGCAGGGTATCGATGATTTCTTTAAAGAAGTAGAACAGAATTTATATAAGGTACAATACCGGGTACTGTTAAGCCGCTATCGCGGAAGAACCAACTGCCCTGATTGCAAAGGCTATCGTTTACGCAAAGAAGCTTTATATGTAAAAGTGGCCGGTAAACATATTGGTGAATTATGTGAATTGCCGGTAAGAGATCTGAAAACATGGTTTGATGAATTAAAATTATCAGAACACGATAAGCAAGTTGCGAAAAGGATCATGATTGAGATTCACCAGCGTTTGCAAACTTTGATAGATGTGGGGCTGGGCTACCTTACCTTAAGCCGTTTGGCCAATTCATTAAGTGGTGGTGAAAGTCAGCGTATACAATTAACAAGAAGTCTGGGTAGTAACCTTACCAACTCATTATATATATTGGATGAGCCTTCGATTGGTTTGCATTCCCGCGATACCGTTCGTCTGATCGCTGTTTTAAAATCCTTACGTGATCTGGGTAATACAGTTGTTGTAGTAGAACATGATGAGATGATGATGCGCGAAGCAGACTATATTATTGATATGGGCCCGCTGGCTTCTCATTTAGGTGGCGAAGTAGTGGCAGTAGGTAACTATGATGAGATCGTTGCCAATCCCGAAAGTCTGACCGGAAAATACTTAACAGGCAAACTCAGCATTGATGCACCCAAGACCGTTCGCAAGTGGAACCGGAGTCTGAAAGTGGAAGGAGCCCGGCAGAATAACCTGAAAGATATAACAGTAGAGTTTCCATTGAATACTTTATGCGTAGTAAGTGGTGTGAGTGGAAGTGGAAAGACCACATTGATCAAACAGATCCTGGTTCCGGCTTTACGAAAGATCAAAGGTGAGTTCTCGGAAAAAGTGGGGCTGCATAAAAATGTAACAGGGGATATCGATTATATCTCGCAGATAGAAATGGTTGACCAGAACCCGATCGGTAAATCATCACGCAGTAATCCGGTAACTTATATAAAAGCCTACGATCATATCCGCGATCTGTTTGCCAAACAGAATTTATCAAAGACCCGTGGCTTTCAACCCAAACATTTTTCTTTCAATGTAGATGGCGGCCGCTGCGATACCTGTAAGGGTGAAGGTGAACAGGTAGTTGAGATGCAATTCCTCGCAGATGTACACCTTACCTGCGAATCCTGCGGTGGTAAACGCTTTAAAGAAGAAGTTCTGGAAGTGCAATACAATGGCAAATCTGTTTTTGATGTATTAGAGATGAGTGTGGATGAAGCGATTGAATTCTTTGCCGATGAAAAACCGATCAAAAATGCCATACAACCTTTGCAGGATGTAGGGTTGGGTTATATCAAACTCGGACAAAGCAGCGATACCTTAAGCGGTGGTGAGGCCCAGCGTGTAAAACTCGCCAGCTTCCTCGGAAAAGGAAAGGGCATCGGTCATATGCTGTTCATTTTTGATGAACCCACCACAGGTCTCCATTTTCATGATATCAAAAAATTACTCGCTTCTTTCAATGCATTGATCGAACAGGGACATTCATTGATCGTTATTGAACATAACACCGATGTGATCAAATCTGCCGACTGGATCATCGACCTCGGCCCTGAAGCAGGCGATGCCGGAGGAAACCTTGTGTATGCTGGTGTGCCGGCAGGAATAAAGAAAGTGAAGGAGAGTTATACTGGAAAATTTCTTTAAGACAATGATGAGAGAACAGATGAACAGATGAGCAAGGAACCGATGAACAAGGAACGGGGGAAAGTGAAATTTTCTGAATTGTTTTTTGAGCTAACCTAAAGTATTCCGATCATCTGTTCCTTGTTCCTTGTCCCTTGTTCCTTGTTCATCTGTTCCTTGTTCATCTGTACCCTGAACAATTACGGTGATGAAAATAAATAAGCCGCAGATTCATAGATGAGTAAATCAATCTGCGTATCTGCGGCTTTTATCAGAGTCAATATGTGTATTCTGTAGCAAAAAATTATCTCAATCTATCTACGCTCTTCACTAGTTTCTCATCTGTATAAATCCCTCTGATCGCTAATAACAATACAAAAGGAATCGCAACAGAAAGCAAACTGGTCAGATCAAAAGACCATTCGCCGGGAACATAATTTTTTGTTTGTAAATAATATAAAAGAAGGTTGAATAGCGAAACAAAAAGAACAGCGGATGCAATTTTGAGTTGTAGTTTTCTATCCTTAAATAAAAAGATAACGATCAGTGAAGCGATAGCAACCGCTACGGTAAGGATCATGATCATGATACTGCTCATAGCTGTAAACCGCTGGTATTGCTTAACATTCTCCACCAAAATATTGCCGCTGAAAAAAGACAGTTTCAAACCGGCAAAAGCCAGTAGTGAAGCAACCAGCAACCAAAGTGTCTGCAATCTTTGTATCATACGATCATTTTTAATTTAGTAAATCCCTCCGTGTAACTCCCAGTCTCTGCGGCCTCTGTGTTGAAAAAAACACCTTGAGACACCGTTTTTAATTTCTCAACACAGAGATCACAGAGGAACAGAGGTACACAGATTTTTTTATCCAAGCTCAGGATATAAAACAAACTGCGTCATAAAATCATTCACATCTTTCTTTACCGCGTTCAGTATGTTGGTATCGTCTGCGTTCATCAATACTTTATCAATCGCATTCACCACAAAATCCATATGTGCTTCTTTCATGCCACGGGTAGTGATCGCAGGAACACCTAAGCGGATCCCTGAGGTAACGAATGCACTCTTGTCATCATAAGGCACCATATTCTTATTGGCAGTAATATCGGCCAGTACCAATGCCTGCTCTGCTTTTTTACCACTGATATTTTTATTGCGCAGATCTATCAGCACCAAATGGTTATCGGTTCCGCCACTGATGATCTGATAATCTTTTGCTACCAGCGCTTTGGCCAATGCCTGTGAATTTTTGATCACCTGGTTGGCGTAATCAGTGTATTCGTCTGTCAGGATCTCACCAAAGGCGATCGCTTTTGCAGCGATCACGTGTTCCAGTGGTCCACCTTGTATACCTGGGAAAACGGCCATATCCATCAGGTTACTCATCATACGGATATTGCCTTTCACATCTTTCAGTCCAAATGGATTTTCAAAATCTTTGCGCATCATTATGATACCGCCACGTGGGCCGCGCAAAGTTTTATGGGTAGTAGAGGTAACAAAATGGCAATGATCAAAAGGATCATTCAATAATTTCTTAGCGATCAGACCTGCAGGGTGTGCAATATCTGCCATTACCAATGCACCTACTTCATCAGCTACTTTACGAATGCGTGCATAATCCCAATCGCGGCTATAAGCACTCGCACCGCAGATGATCATTTTGGGTTTTACCTCACGGGCTTTGGCTTCCAGCATTTCATAATCCACCAATCCGCCATCGCGGGTTACACCGTAAAAATTAGGCTTGTATAATTTGCCGCTGTAGTTAACCGCAGAGCCATGGGTAAGATGCCCGCCCATGCTTAGGTCCAGACCAAGGATCGCATCACCGGGTTGTAATACTGCTAATGCCACGGCTGCATTGGCCTGTGCACCACTATGGGGCTGTACGTTGGCATATTCTATATTGAAGATCTGTTTTAAACGGTCTATCGCCAGCTGTTCGGTCTGGTCTACGATCTCACAACCGGCATAATAACGGCGGCCGGGGTATCCTTCTGCATATTTATTGGTCATCACTCCACCCATGGCCTGCATTACCTGCAAACTGGTAAAGTTTTCTGAGGCAATCAGTTCAATTCCATGACGTTGTCTTTCCAGTTCCTGTTTGATCAGGTCAAAAACCAGGGTATCTCTTTGCATTTCTGTTGATTTTGCCGCAAAGATAAGTGCCGGAAGGCAAGGTTCAAGAATCAAGGTTCAAGAAACAGGGGTCAAGTGTCAAGAATCAAGGATCAAGAGGCAAGGATACAGGGGGGCAGTTCATATAAAATTATTTATAATACTTAAAAACAATCACACGCTAACCCCCGGATTCTCAATTCTTATGCCCCTTGTCTTATTTCCTATTCCACGATTCCTGAATCTTGTTCCCTAAATCCTTAACCCTTGATTCTTGAGTCTTGGATCTTGCCCCTTGATTCTTCTTTCTTTTCCCCAAACCTTGCCCTCTAAGCAGATTTTCCTATTTTGTGCCCTCGCGGAAATGTGTCTGACAGACGCAAAGACAATGTGAATAAGGAACCGGCACTATTTCCAAAATCAAAGACCCCCATGAAAGCGATCATTCCCGTGGCCGGAGCAGGTACCAAATTAAGGCCCCATACCTATACCCAACCCAAGGCATTGATACCGATAGCCGGTAAAACCATCCTCAGTTTTATAGTGGATCAGTTACACGAAGCCGGAATCAACGAATTTATTTTTATTGTAGGTTATCTGGGTGAGAAGATCCAGGACTATGTAAAACAAACCTATCCCGATCTTACCACCCATTTTGTATTTCAGAATGAGCGCCAGGGTACCGGACATGCCATCGAACTCACCCGCAATATTGTAGGCGATGATGAAGTGTTCGTAGCATTAGGCGATACCATTTGCGAATATGATGTAAAGGAAGTGGTGAACAGTCCTTACAGCATGTTAGGCATTAAGAAAGTAGACGATCCCAGAAATTTTGGGGTTGCATCTGTGGGTGAAGATGGGTTTATAGATCAGGTGGTTGAGAAGCCTGCGATCCCCAAAAGCAATATGGCATTGGTGGGTTTATATAAGATCAAAGAAACACAGTTTCTATACGAATGTCTTCAACATATTTTTGCCCAGGATATTAAAACCTTTGGTGAATATAATCTGACCGATGCCCTGGATTGCATGATCAAACGCGGAGCCAGGTTCCAGGCTTTTAAAGTAAAGAACTGGTTTGACTGCGGAAAGAAAGAGACCCTGCTGGAAAGCAATGCTACCCTGCTGAAAAAATTCGGTGGCAATGTGAGCAGCAACCACGAATTCAAAGACACCATCATCATCCCACCGGTAAGCATTGCCGCGGGTTGCGATATCTCAAACGCCATCATTGGGCCGCATGTGGCCATTGGCGCCAATACCACCATCAAACATTCCATCATCCGCGACAGTATCATCGGTTCCTACACCAGCCTCTACGAAGTGGTACTCGACAATTCCCTGATCGGCAGTGATGCTTCGGTAAAAGGGTTGAGCCGCAGTCTGAATATTGGAGATAATACGGAGATCGATTTTGGGTAGAGTTTTGTCCATTGTCCATGGTCGATAGTCCATAGTATTTAACTCAGGCATATACACTAAGTATTTATACCTTTTTTGTTCCTGCTATGGACAATGGTCTATGGACTATGGTCACTCTTCTCTACATTTACCCATGTCCTTCAAATTTGAAAAACTAAATGTTTGGCATAAGGCACTCGACCTTAGTGTGGAGATCAGTGAAGTAGCTTCTTCATTTCCTGCTTTCGAATTATATAGCTTATCAAATCAAATCAGAAGAGCTGCCGATTCGGTTGTATTAAATATTGCAGAAGGATGTACGGGGCAGACAAATCTTGAGTTTGCCAGGTTTCTCCGTTATTCTTTGCGTTCAGCAGTAGAGGTTGTCTCTTGTTTATTTATTGCAAAAAAGAAAACCTACATTTCAATAGATATCTTTACTAAATATTATGAGGAGTATGAACATCTTTGTAAAATGATCTCTAAACTCAACGAATCACTTAAATAACTATGGACTATGGACCATGGACTATGGACTAACCGGATAACATCCTTATTCAAGATTAAATACCCCATTATACAAGCCGGCATGGTATGGGCCAGCGGTTGGAAATTGGCCAGTGCGGTGAGCAATGCAGGTGGATTGGGGTTGATTGGTGCGGGTAGTATGTATCCGGATGTTTTGCGTGAACATATCCGGCAATGCAAAGCAGCAACGGATCAGCCCTTTGGAGTGAATGTGCCTTTAATGTATCCGAATATCGAAGAGATCATGAAGATCATTGTGGAAGAAAAAGTGCCCATCGTTTTTACCAGTGCGGGTAATCCAAAAGCATGGACCGGGTATTTAAAAGAACAGGGAATTACGGTAGTGCATGTAGTTAGCAGCAGCAGATTTGCAAAGAAAGCAGAAGATGCAGGATGCGATGCAGTAGTAGCAGAAGGCTTCGAAGCCGGCGGACATAACGGAAGAGAAGAAACCACAACTATGGTTCTGGTGCCGGTTGTAAAGGATGCGATAAAAATTCCTTTGATAGCAGCCGGAGGTATTGCTACCGGTAGACAGATGCTTGCTGCGATGGTTTTGGGTGCAGATGGGGTGCAGATAGGCAGCCGTTTTGTTTGCACGCCGGAAGCTTCATCTCATGTGGCTTTTAAAGAAGCCGTGATCAAGGCAGAAGAAGGCGACACTTTATTGAGCATGAAAAAACTGATGCCGGTGCGCTTATTAAAAAACCCTTTTTTTGATATTGTACGTTCTGCAGAATTAGCGGGAGCCGATGAAGAAGAACTCAAACAGATCCTCGGCCGCGCCCGTGCCAAAAAAGGAATGTTTGAAGGAGACCTTACCGAAGGTGAACTCGAAATAGGACAGGTGAGCGCCATGATCCACGAAATAATACCCGCGGCGGATGTTGTGAAAGAGATCTGGGATGATTATGAAGCCGCTTTAAAGGAGTTGAGGATGTAAAATTTACTGTTTTGCGTTAATCCAAAACTTTACACTCAAAACTCCACCTTATTTATGAATGTAAACACCGTCTGCCTGCGAAATACTTGAAACGGTGAGATCATTGATACATACATTCTCTGGAAGGCTTGCACAATAAAAAGCGATATCAGCAATATCCTCCGCATATAAAGGAGTGAAGCCATCATATACCTGTTTTGCTTTTGTTTCATCTCCTTTAAAACGAACCATTGAAAATTCGGTTTCTGCGGCACCGGGGTGTATAGCCGTTACTTTGATCCTTTGCGGTAACAGATCGATGCGCATAGCTTTACTCAAAGCATCCAGTGCATGTTTGCTGGCGCAGTAACCGTTGCCTTCTTTATAAACCAGTTTGGCAGCTACTGAACCCATGTTGATGATATGGCCTTTCTTTCTGGCGGTCATATACGGAAGTACCGCTTTCGTTACATACATCACTCCTTTTACATTTGTGTCGATCATGGTATCCCAGTCGTCAAGATTGGCATTCTCAAAACTGTCGCGGCCCAAGGCAAGTCCTGCATTATTCACCAGCACATCTATATTCCGCCATTGTTCGGGTATTTTTTCAAGCACGGCAAACACTTCTTCACGCTTCTGTACATCAAATACAAGCGGAAGTGCCTGAACACCATATTGGGTTTGTAAAGTATTGGCCAATAATCCCAGTCTGTCGGCCCTTCTTCCGGTGATAATACAATCCCAGCCACCGGCTGCAAATTTTTCTGCGATCGCTTTTCCAAATCCGGAAGTGGCACCTGTAATCAATATGATCTTGTTCATAGCTGAATAATGAATTGCAAATTTATGGTAATGGGGCGATGTGAGGGGGAGGAAATAATGTAAATGTTCGTTATTCGTGAATCGTGAGACGCCAGTCGTGAGTATGACTTCCTATCACTCACGACAGACGTCTCACGATTCACGCTATCACCTGATCAACACCACCGTTCCTTTTCTGAAAACAGATTTCCCTGTATAGTCAAGACCTTCTGTCTGGTAAACATAAGTGCCAGCCGGCTGAGCGGTTCCACCAAAATTTCCATCCCATCCTTTATTTGGCTCTGTTGTACTGAATAACAATTGCCCGTATCGGTTATACAAAGAAAAATAATTGAGTTTGGTGATGCCATATAAAATAGGTCGCATCACATCATTCCTTCCATCTGCATTGGGTGTAAAAGCAGAGGGCACTAAAATATCCGGCCCGTTCTTGTAAACCCTAATAGTAATCTGATCCGTGGCTGTGCAAGAACCTTCACTTACTTTCACGGTATAGGTAAGAGAATCTACACTTTCATCGAAAATAGCAATCGGATTAGCAATATTTGGGTCGCTTAAGAAACTGGCAGGCGTCCATACATAACTGGTGCCACCACTTGCGTTTAACTGCAAGGGTTGCCCTGGAACTACAGCAGTATCAGCGCCAGCATAGGCACTGATAGGTTGTATTACCGTAACCACGATCGTATCAGATTTGGGTTTAGGACATCCAACCGTATCTGTTGCTGTTAGAATATAAGTGGTCGTTTTTGTTGGCCCGGCAATTGGGGTTAAGGTCTTATCATTAAGCAGTGTATTGGTTGGGCTCCACGAAAAAACGGAGCCGGTTCCTATACCGTTTATCTGCACGCGTGATCCAAAACAAATACTCAAATCTGCACCTGCATTGGCATTCGGATAAGGGGCAACTTTTACCGTAAAAGAATCTTTTGCCTGACATTTGCCCAGGTTGGCTAAAACAATATATTTAGTAAGCGATAAAGGCTGCACCAAAGGATTTTTAGTATTCTGCAATTTTTCACCGGTGGAAGCGGTCCATAGATAACTCAACGCATCGCTCACCGGCCGTAACCGAAAAGTATCCGTTTTACAGATACCGGTATCCAAGCCCGCTTTTACGGAAATGAATTGTAATACATTCACATTTACCGTATCGGTATTGATGCAGCCATTGTCATTCACCGAAACATAATATTGTGTGGTGTCTTTCGGAAACACCAAAGGTGAAGTGGTGTTGGCGTTCAGAATCCGAAACCTGTTAGGACCGTTAACCGGCGTCCATAAAACAGTTCCGCTGCTGATATTGGCTTTCAAGGTCAAGGTATCATTGCTGCATATCAAGGTATCTTTAAAAGGAAGATTGAGTGATGGCTTGTTCAGTACCTGCAGCGATTTGGTAATGGTATCTACACAGCCCTTGGTATTGGTAACCGTCAATTTTACCTGTGCATTTGTAGGGGCCGGATATTTCCACGAAGAATCTTTATTATGTGCAGAATCTGCAAGCGTACTGTTGTCTCCAAAATCCCATGTCCAACTGCTTACAGAACCATATTTGGTAGTAGTGGCATCGAAGAATTTATAACTGTTGATATAACAGGTGCCGTTAATGGTAAAGTTGGGGGTGAACCCGGGGTAAACTTTAACCACAGAAGTAGCAGAATCCTGACATCCACCAACTGCAGTAACTTTCAATTTTACCGTATACGTACCGCTGTCTTTTCCACTCTGTAAAAAATCATATGTAGGAGTAGGACTGGTAGAAGTATCACTCTTCAGTGAGGGCACACCAAAATCCCATAAATAGGAACTGATATTTGAGCTGGTAGATTCATTCTGAAAACTCAGTGTGGTTCCATTGCAGGTAATATAAGACGGTTTTAATACTGCACCGGTAAGTGTGCAATCATCAACCCTTATCTGAAAGTCTTTTCTGTGTTCAGATATTTTGATTCCGTTCCTATATTCTTCAACTAATACCGCAATCAGATATACACCTGTTGTTGCTGGTGCTATACCTGTTACTAATCCTGTACTGGAGTTGATGGTTACTCCGGCATCGAGGGGAAGGGTTGAGGAATAATTACCGATATAATTTACCGATGCATACGGGGGTGCATCTGAATTTGCTGGGATAGGTGTTGTACTGCTTGCACCAACATAACCATTAGTTAGTTTGTATACAAGTACATCATTATCCGGATCAACAGCAGAGAAATCTATGTTGAGTGGAGAACTCTTACAAACCAATATGGTATCTCTTTTATTGAAAACCGCATTTGAATTCAAAGGGGCAAATGGATTATCATTGGTTCCGGGGATCTTTACCCAGTAAGTAGCACCTATATTAGTTGAATTGATATTATTGATTCCATCGATACGGCAACATTGTGAATGACTAACATAATATCCGGCTGCCAAAGGGTCAAGATCAATGTTTACTTCATAAGTAGCTACAGCATACTTTACAGGAGGTTTCGTATTGAGACATGGATTGTAGTAGCTAAGATTCATGTACTCATACTTGGTTCTTAATGCATTTAGAGTGGTCAATAAGCCGTTATTATCTCCCCTGTAAATTGAAATGGGATATGAGATTCCGAGTGATGCTACTCCAACGCCTGTTACAGTAGTGTCCTTGTATAATAATAATGTGATCTTATAAGAGAGTTTGCCAGGGCTTGATGTTGATGCGCCTAAGTAAGTATAATAGATCTCACCCCCGGTAATATGCTTACCAAAAGAGGGAAGCGTAAAGAAACAGAATGCTATTATGTAAATGATTTTTTTCATGCCTCTCAAAACACAGTTTCGCTCTCAAATGGTTAACGAACCGTGAATGTACAATTTGTGCTATTATTTAACATCTTGTAAATCATTATTTAACGGAGTTTCAACAACTTAGCGATAGATAGTATCCCTGCCCTGTTTGCTGCCTGATGAAAGGAGAATTTACGAATTTTAACGAATCAGCACAGAAGTGCCCTTCCGGTACACTGTTTTACCCAGATAGTCGGTTCCTTCTGTGGCAAAAACATAGGTGGCAGCAGGTTGTGCGGCACCTCCATAGATCCCATCCCATCCCTTTCCAAACTCACTAGTGGTAAACATGAGTTGCCCCCAACGGTTGTATACACTGAAATAATGCAGTTTGGCTATGCCAATGGTTATCGGGCGCAGGATATCATTTTTGCCATCCGCATTGGGTGTAAAGCCAGAAGGAACCAAAATATCAGGCCCGTTCCGGTAGATCCTGATCACCACATCATCTTCTGCATAACAGAACTGGCCGTTATATACCCTTACCACATACCTGATCGAATCTACTCCTTCGCCGATCGTGGCCACCGGATTAAAAATGGACGGATCATTCAAAAAAGTTTCGGGGCTCCAGATATAGTTTTGTCCGCCACTTGCAATCAATTGGATGCCCTGTCCGGGAACCGCCGAAGTATCTCTTCCCGCATTTGCGATCACTGGCGGAATAACTACCACCAATAAAGTATCACTCATGGTCTTGGGGCAACCGAGTGTATCACTCACCGTCATAATATATTTCGTAGTACCCGAAGGACCCGCAATAGGGGTAAGCGTATTGAAATTGATGAGGCTATTGGAAGGTGTCCAGAATACTTTAGAGCCGATCATCGCTCCCTTCAATTGAAAACGATTGCCAAAACAAATGGTTGTATCCGGCCCCGCCATGGCAGTGGGTAAGGGAACTACTTTTATCAATATCGAATCTTTATCCTGACATTTACCCAGATTGGCTGTAACAATATATTTTGTATTCACCAATGGCTGTACAAGTGGAAATTTTTCTGATGCCACTAGTTCACCGGAACTGCTTTTCCATTGATAACCTAATGCCTGACTGAATGGTCGTAAACGGATCGTATCTGTTTTGCAGATAAGGGTATCGGCACCCAGATCCACTTTAATAAATGGTAACACATTCACGGTTACCGAATCGTTATTTGAACAGCCATTATCACTTAGCGAAACATAATATTTGGATGTGGTTTTGGGGAACACCAATGGCTTTGCAGTATTGGCAAAAAGAATATTCTTATCAGTGGATGTCCACAAAAAATTACCTGAATTTAATACAGGAATGGCCAGTGTATCTATATTACAGATCAAGGTATCCCTGAAAGGTAATTGCAAAGTAGGTTTATCACTCACTGCAAGGTCTTTTTGCAAACTGTCGATACAACCTTTGCTGCTGGTAACTACCAGGTTTACTGTTTTGGTTGCTGCTGTCAGGTACTGATATTTTGGATTTTTGATGGAGAAGGTATCGGCACTTGTTCCCTGTTCACCCAGGTCCCAAAGCCAACTGTTTACGGTACCATATTTGGTGGTGGTGGCGTCTGTAAATTGAAAGGGATTTAAAATACAGCTTCCCACAATATTGAAGGCAGGTTTAAATCCCGGGTATACGATTACCGTTGTATTGGCTGCGCCCAAACAACCTTTTGGTCCGGTCACATTCAGGGTGGCTCTAAACGTACCGGTATCAGCATAGGTATAATCTACGGTTGGGTCTGTAAATACTTTTGAAGAAGTATCACCCATCCGCCATTCATAGGAAGTGATGGAAGAAGAAGTAGAAAGATTTTCGAAATGAACTTTGAAATCATTGCATTGAATAATTTTTTCCGGTAATACCGCTTCAATGATATCGCAGTTTTGCACTTTTAAAATAAAGTCTTTCCGGTGTTCTGAAAATGCTTTTCCATTTCTCCATTCAGTGATGCATACATTCACAACATAACTTCCTTCATCCGGTGCAATGCCGCTGATGATACCGGTAGTAGGATTGATCGTAACTTTTGATCCCAACGGAAAACTTCCGTTAAAAGGAGAGGCATAGGGTAAGGGCAGAAGACTTAGCCCGGAAGAAGGTGGCGTATTATTGCTGCCACTGCTGGCTGTGTAAGCATCGCATAAGTTAAATGTGAGTACATCACCATCCGGGTCAATCGCACCAAAATCTAGTTTAAAAGATTTGTTGGCACATACCAGGGCTGTGTCTTTGATGAGAAACTGCGGACTGCTGTTATGTCCCGAAGCCAATGTATTTCTTCCCGGGATCCGGGTTACATAATTACTGCCCACGCTGGTCTTTACGGCAAGGTTCGAAATATTATCTACCCGGCAACAACCGGTTCTGGATAATGTATATCCCTGGTTATTATCTGCGAGAGTTATCACCGATGCCCATGTGCCATACTGGTAACAGACATTTACATTGCCTACCAAACAAGGAAAGGAGGCCGTATTGAGTGAGATGGTATTGATAGATCCTTCCAGGTCGAGGCGTAGGCTGGCAGCAATCACATTATCGGCATAGATCCCAACGATTACGGATTCGTTCTCGAGCAAGGGTCCGTTGGATAAACAATCACGGAATAAACGAAGCGATATTCTGTATACACTGGTTCCCGAAGTAGTACCAGGCCCCATATAGTTATAATACAATTCACCCCCCGCCACATGCCGGGCCATTGCCGGAAACAGGCAAAGAAAAAAAAGTACTATGAAGAAGATCTTCTTCATCAGTTGGGGGATTAGGTCTTGTTTATAAACGCCAATAAGTATTCGTTCATTTCATTTGTTGCTTCCCACATACCCATATGGCCAACATTTTGCAATATATGTATATAGGGTTGTGTGGTCAGCTCTGTTTGCTCCAGCATATCCTTCATTGGAGCCGCAATGTCTTCTGTTCCAATTACGAAGAGAACAGGCAGGCGGTTGCTTTTTAACACACCGGTCATATCCGGCCTGTTCATCATGGCTCGGGTATATTGCTGCAAAGCTTCTTTTGAAAATGCCTGCGATGCAAGCACCAATTCGGCTACTTTTTCCGGATGCTTTTCTTTAAAAATCGTACCAAATAGATTGGGAATCGTTGTTTTTAAAAATGCATAAGGACCATATTCTCCGATCATGGCAATGCTTTTTTCGCGGTTCTTTTTCTTCTCATCGCTATCAGCATAAGCGGTTGAATGTACCAGGCCGAATGCCCTTAACTGCAATGGATATTTTTCAGCAAAAGCAAGTGTAATATATCCACCCATACTATGGCCCAGCATGGTACAGGTTTCGATTTGCTCATGTTTCAGTATTGCAAGAATGCAATCTGCGTAATCCTCTATTGTAATATAGTTGGGAGTCTGGAGTCGGGAGTCTGGAGTCTGGAGTCGGGAGTCTGGAGTCTGGAGTCGGGAGTTGGGCGTATTTTTTTTAACAGACTCCCGACTTCTGACTTCTGACTCCCAACTTAATAAAGAGGATTCCCCGGTTCCGGGTAAATCCGGAATAATCAACAAGCAGTAGTCTTTCAGAAATGAAACCTGCGCATCCCAGATATGACAGTCTTCCCCAAAACCATGCAACAATACTACCGGCTTTCCTTTGCCTTCTATCCTGTATGAAATGTTTGCGTTTTGATATGGGAAGGATTTTTTCATTGTTTATACATTTCGTAACTGCACAGATCTGAATAATAACAACATAACAACCGGAATAAAAGCTGGGTTCAATTGTTGGGGCAAAAAGTACCAGGTAATCAATAATATGCTATAGAGTATTGCGGAAGCAGTAAAATATTGTGAAAGTCCTTTGGGTCTTTTCCAAACGGTAAATGATGCAATCAGATTTGTTGGCAGGGCCCAGAGAAGATTGTAGTTCACTGCACAGGATTTATGATCGGTACCAAACCACATAAACAATAGCAAACAACCGATCAAACCTGTTTTTAAAAATAACACTACATCAAAGAATCGGGTAAGCGTTTGTGCTGTTTTATTTTTGAGAAATGAGATACATGCGATCGCAATACATATGGCACTTATAGTAAGTAAGGGCCAATAATTACTTCCCGGCGCTACTGGTGAGCCGGCATTGATCACTGTTCTGCTTTTGATAAAACCACCTTCTTTGCCGGGTGCTGCACTATCAATTCCTTTCATTAAATAATCGGGCAGGAACATGGATTGGCTGATGTTCACTTTTTTATCTATCGGACTGGCCAGTAACAGATCGATACCCAGTTTACTCCAGGGTTTACCACCCCTATCCAGGTACTCGTGCAACATATTTCTGAACGTGGTTTTCTCTGGCACCAGTAGGCGGGGTACAGAAAGACCGGCATATTTCTGAATGATATCACGGATCCTTGATGTACAGTTATTGTAGAGAAAATCATATTTATAATAACGATTGGCTCCAGCCAGATTCTCGGTTAGTGCATTGGTGATAGCTGTTTTGGCGGAAGGAGGCAAATTCAGTTCCTGCTCTGTTACCATTCTTTTCTCTTCCTGGTATTCATACATGAATTGCGGCAGGCTTTCTACCGATAAAAAATAATCCAGTTTGCCACGCGTAAATTTTACATAAAAATCAGGATCATTAAAATCAAAAGTTCCGTAATTGTAAATGATATCTGTTTGTTTGTTGCTGTCTACTACCCGCAGAGCCGTATGACCAAACGTAGAATACAATTCATCACCGGGTGCACAGGTTAGCAAACTGATACGCAGATGAGAGCTATCTGTTTGTGCCATGATATGGGTACAGCACATGCAGGCAAACAAAAGAAAAAGAGTTCCTGTTTTTTTCACTTGTATTATTTTAGGGAAGTTACATAGAATTCACTATCAGAATAGTGTGAAACCACAAAACAAAGGTACTTCTCAAACTTACTCAGGTAGGGGTTTTACAACAAAAGGTGGTTAAACAATAACCACCTTTTACTTATCTTAAATTACTTACAACGTTTAACTTTTACTTCCTGCTATAGTTTGGAGATTCTTTGGTAATATGCACATCATGCGCATGGCTCTCATTCATACCGGCATTCGTGATCTTTACAAATGTGGCTTTTTGAAGTGCCAGAATATCTTTGGCGCCGCAATACCCCATGCCGGCTCTTAATCCGCCAACATATTGATAAACGATCTCACTCAGGTTTCCTTTATACGCCACACGGCCCTCAATACCTTCAGGTACATATTTTTTTACATCTTCTTCCACATCCTGAAAATAACGGTCGCCGCTGCCCTGGCTCATGGCACCCATACTGCCCATGCCGCGGTATTCTTTGAATTTACGGCCTTCATAAATAATGGTTTCGCCCGGACTTTCTTCAACGCCCGCAAACACACTACCCATCATTACTACATTGGCACCTGCGGCCAGCGCTTTCACCATATCACCCGTATAACGGATCCCGCCATCTGCAATCACAGGAATGCCTTTTGCTTTTAATGCATTACTGGCTTCTATAATGGCTGTAAGTTGTGGTACACCGGCACCGGCAACGATCCTTGTTGTACAGATAGAGCCCGGGCCAATACCCACTTTCACACAATCGGCGCCGGCTTCTGCCAATGCTAGGGCACCTGCGGCCGTTCCCACATTTCCGGCGATGATCTGTAAATGTTTGAAATTCTTTCTCAAAGCTTTCAATGCCTGTATTACCCCTTTGCTATGGCCATGGGCACTGTCTAAAGTAACCACATCCACACCTACGGTTTGTAAGGCAGCAGCCCTGTCCATCAGGTCCTTGGTAATACCCAATGCGGCACCTACCAGTAGTCTTCCGAGATTATCTTTTACGGCATTTGGATAATTTCTGATCTGCAGAATATCTCGATAAGTGATCAACCCGATCAGTTTTCCCTGCTTGTTTACTACAGGTAATTTTTCAATTTTATATTGACGCAGGATCTTTTCTGCTTTTTTCAGATCGGTACCTTCGGGAGCAGTAATGAGGTTTTCCTTGGTCATCACCTCATTTACTTTACGGCTCTTATCATGTTCAAAACGGAGATCACGGTTCGTAAGGATGCCCACCAGTTTCTGTTTGGCATCTACAATGGGTATACCGCCAATTTTGTTATCCTTCATCAGCTTTAATGCATCGCCAATAGTAGCGTCTATCAATAAAGTGATCGGATCGATGATCATGCCGCTTTCACTTCTTTTTACCCTTCTTACCTGTTCGGCCTGGCGTTCAATACTCATGTTCTTGTGCAGAATACCCAATCCGCCTTCCCTGGCAAGGGCAATGGCTAGGCTGGCTTCCGTAACGGTGTCCATCGCTGCAGACAGCATGGGAACATTGAGGATAATATTTTTTGTGAGATGGGAACGGATATCTGTTTCACGGGGCAGGATCTCGCTGAAAGCAGGAACTAACAGTACATCGTCGAACGTGAGGCCTTCACCGAAAAATCTTGATTGTGCAGATGGGGTGCGGGGAGAAGTATTTCTTGTTGCCATGTGCAAAGATAGTGCGACAGGTAAATTCGCTCCAAAATTTTTTATCCGGGCCATCAAAGCCTCTTATCATAGATTATGAACAGATAAACAACTGCTATACCAGTTCATAAGAATAGTCTTTACTTTTGAGTAATGACGAGGCCTTCACCCACTGCAGATACTCCTTTCTTTAATTTCCAGTTTGGATTATTATGTACCAGTAACTTTTTGTTCAGCAACAGTTTCAGCATGATGATACCCGAACTGCCGGGTTATCTCACAAGAATGGGTGGTGCAAAATATATCGGATTGATCATTGCCCTGTTTACTCTGATGGCCGGGATCTCCCGTCCCTTCAGTGGAAAACTGACGGATACCATCGGACGGGTACCGGTGATGATCTTTGGTTCGCTTGTGTGTGTGGTATGCAGTTTGCTCTATCCAGTATTGACAACCGTTACCGGATTTTTAATATTGCGCTTTTTTCATGGGTTCTCTACCGGTTTTAAACCTACGGCTACTTCTGCCTATGGTGCAGATGTGGTGCACGAATCAAGAAGGGGAGAAGCATTGGGGGCATTGGCAATCGGGTATTCGCTGGGCTCTTCTATCGGCCCTTTATTCGGCAGCTATCTTGTGATGAATTTTTCCTATAACACCATGTTCCTGGTGTCTTCTGCTTGTGCATTGGGGTCTGTTGCTATCTTATATAATGTAAAAGAAACCCTGGCAAATCCACAGAAATTTTCACCCAGATTCTTACTGATCAAAAGAACGGAAATATTTGAAAGAACAGCTATCCGCCCGGCAATAACTATGCTGCTGCTCTGTTTTTCGATCGGTTGTGTGATCACACTTACACCCGATCTCAGCGAATCTGTTGGACTGCATAATAAAGGTTTCTTTTATGCCTGTTATACGATCGCCTCATTATTGATCCGGTTAGTTGCGGGTAAGGCTTCAGATAAATACGGGCGGATCATTGTATTGATCTTTTCTTCCATTACTATGATCCTTTCCATGGTGCTTTTATCATACGCACATACCATAACTATGGTCATTGTCAGTGCTTCTGTATTAGGCTTTAGTGTGGGCATGAATGGCCCCACAATTATGGCATGGACGGTAGATCTCTGTAAACCGGAAAACCGCGGACGAGCGGTAGCATCCGTATACATTGCACTGGAACTGGGTATTGGCAGTGGTGCCTTATTATCGGGATGGATCTATCAAAACCGTTTGGAAAATCTTAAATACGCCTTTCTGTTCACAGCCGTACTCGCATTTATTGCCATGTTGCTGCTCCTTATCTGGCGGAAAAATGAAAAGAAACGGCATTCCGATAACGAAGAGGCACTCTTCGATTTCAGCGAGTAACCTTGCGTTCCTTTGCGCCCTTGCGTCTTCGCGGTTAAGATGCATTAACAGCAAAAACACAAAGAAACGGGTGAACATGAATTGCCATGCTATAATAATCTATACATCTTCCCCGGCAAAGAACAGATCACATTCTGCAACTCCAGACTTAAGATCACTGCCGCAACCGTGCTGCTGCTTAAACCGCTTTTTACATATAAAACATCTACGGGGGTAGCTTCTGTTTCATTTAGCAGATTGAAAATGATCCGTTCATCTACACTCAATTCAATGAACAGTTCCTTTTGTTTTTTGATGATCTTTTTCTTTTCCTCCCAGCCCATGGTTTCGATCAGTTGTTCGGCATCGGTAAGAAGCGTGGCTTTATTCTGCCTGATCAGTTTTAAACAACCACAGCTCTTACTGTCAGTGATCTTTCCCGGAACTGCAAACAGATCACGGTTATAATTATACGCAAGCTCTGCAGTGATCATACTACCACCTTTTACTGCAGTTTCAACTACGATCGTTGCATCCGCCATACCCGCTACAATGCGATTTCGTTTAGGAAAATTATGTTTATCGGGCTTGGTGCTCTTTCTGAATTCAGTTAATAAACCACCCTGTTGCAGCATTTCTTTTGCAAGTGATTTATGCTGTGAAGGATACAATGTATCCATGCCATGAGCCAATACCCCAATGGTAGGTATCTGATGCTGAAGACTGGCTTTATGTGCGATCGCATCAATTCCAAATGCCAACCCGCTCACCACCAGAATATTTTGTGATGCCAAGGCTGTGATCAATTGCTCCGTAACCTGCCTGCCATAATCTGTATGATTTCTTGTTCCAATGATACTGATGATGCGGTTATGATTTAGAGGGGCATTGCCACGATAAAATAAAACAGTGGGTGGATCATAGCAATGCAATAAACGCTGGGGATAATCTTTGTCTGTAATGAATAGGATCTGTAATTGGTGTTTCTCCGCAAATACAATTTCCTCTTCTGCCTCGCGGAAATTATCCCATTCTTTCAAACGCTTTGCACAGAGCTCACCAATGCCTTCCAGACAACTGAGTTCTTTTTTCTTAGCAGAAAATACAGCCGCAGCATCGCCAAATTGCTCAATCAGTAAACGGGCTTTTACAGGCCCCAGTTCCGGAATCATAGTTAATGCCAGCCGGCAGATCAATTCTTCTTTCATGGTTTTCTATTCTTCAATAAAACATTTTCCAATGTTCCTGAAAAAATGAAAACGGCGATCAGGTATTTATACGCTATAAACCAATGATCGTAAACGTAGTTCTCCGGTTTTTGGCCCTTCCGGCTTCTGTATTGTTATCCGCTATCGGCTGGGTGGCACCAAATCCTTTATAACTTACCCTTTGGAGAGATATGCCTTTGTTTACCAGATAATCTACAATCGTTTTTGCACGGCTGGATGAGAGCAACAGATTGTCTTCTGCCTTACCCACATTATCAGTATGTCCGCCGATCTCCACTTTTAAAGATGGATTTTCGTTTAATACCTGTAAGAGTTTATCCAGTTCTATTGAAGCAGATCTTGGCAGTTCGTATGAATTGGTGGTGAACTGAATATTATTAAGTGTGGTCACAATATTCAACTCAACCGGTTGCAGGTAAATATCTTTTTTATAAACGCTGTCGGCATCTTTCTTACTCAATTCATATTGTTCGCTGTAAAATAAATAGCCTTTCCGGTTTACAGTAAACGTATAATCCTTGCCGGTTGGTAAAGTGATGAAGTATTCACCCATTTCATCTGTCTGCACTTTCATCAGGGCTTTGTTATTACTGTTATCTGTTAATTCTACGGAGGAAGGCAATGTTTTGTTTGTTTTCTTATCAATCACTTTCCCTTTTACATATAAGGTTCTGAATGGACGGATATCCGGCCGCAGATCAAACTTATAAAGATCCAATCCACCCCTGCTATCGCTTCTGTCACTCGCATAATAAGCAACCAATCCATCTGCAGAAACAGCGAGACTTCCCTCGTTTTCAATAGTATTGATCGGATAGCCCAGGTTCTCCGGTTTACTCCATTCTCCATTCATGCCCTTGCGTATCACAAACAGATCAGAACCGCCATAACCCGGCAATCCATCCGATGTATAATACAGTGTCTGGTTATCTGCATGTATAAATGGTGCCTGCTCATCACCGGCAGAATTGATATCCGGCCCCATATTGGTTGCCGGCCCCCATTTACCATTGGGCTGGCGATAGCTCACATAAATATCCCTTCCGCCATAACCACCGGGGCGGTTACTTACAAAATACAAAGCCCTTTTATCCGGACTAAGTGTTGGTCCGCTTTCATAAAAATCAGTATTGATATTCGGCCCCAGATTCTGCGGTTCACTCCATCCTTGCGGGGTGTAATAAGAAATATAAATATCAAAACTTCTGTGTCCCTGGTCGATCATATCGGCTGCAAATACCATCCATTCACCATCCTGTGAAACAGATAAAGCACCTTTGTTGGTTTCGATATTGATATCACCATCGATCGTTTTCCATTGGCCAAATCCTTTTTTATCAATCCGGCTTTCAATGAAATCTTCACGGCCATGTTCCCCCAATCTGGTATACACCAGTATACTATCCGTAACGGTTACGGAAGGATAATATTCCGATTGTGCCGTGTTTACACTATCCCCAAGATTCACCGGTGTAAAATCATAATGGGTGTCTTTGTGTTGGGAGGCATATTGAATGGCAAATGCATAACAACGTTTTCGGTATTGAGCACTTTTGATGCTTCGCTCATTCAGTTTTGGGTAGGTCATAAAAGCATCCACTGCTCTGGAAGCTTCTTCAAATTTTCCCTGCCCGGCTAAATTGATCGAATACGGAAGATTATATAAAATAAAATAAGTGGTATCCTTTGCCCTGGCTTTCTCATACAGTTTTACCGCCTGGTCATATTTTTTCAATTGCCCCAGTGCACCCGCTAAAGAAAGATAGGCATCTACAAAATTGGAATCTTCTTTGATAGACTGAACCAATACCGGAACAGCCTCTTTCAGGTCCCCATCCTTTAATTGATCCAATGCTTTTTCATACAGTGTAACGGCTTTTGCTTTCACATGCTCCGGATCATACACCTGCGAAAAGCCCAGTACACAACTTAACAATGCGGTAATAAAAAGGGATAATTTCATATGCTCTCTAATGCACACAAGTTCGATAAAAAGGAAAGAAAAGGATGTTAAAATTAGGGGTAAAGAAGTTTTGAATATAGCATATCGAACAAGGTATATTGAAGGTTAAATGAATTACCAACTTCGTAATTCGATATTCCTTGTTCAATATTCAATATTTCCTCCCTAGGGAACATTAATGTATTTATGCACCTGCAGACTCAACTCCCATTTCGGATGATCCTTAATATAATCAATGAGTAAGGGGGTTACCTCAGACGCTTTATCCCACTCAGGCTGCAGGTATAATTTGCATTTGGCATTCACTTGTGCCGCATAAGTTTCGGCCCACTCAAAATCATGTTTATTATATACTACCACTTTCAATTCATTCGCTAATGGAATGATTTCAGGTAAAGGTGCTTTGAATTTTTTGGGAGATAAGCAGATCCAGTCCCAGCTGCCACTAAATGGAGAGGAACCCGATGTTTCGATATTGGTTTCAAAACCCGCCTCATGCAATGCCTGGGTCAATACAGCAAGCTCATGCAGTAAAGGTTCACCCCCTGTAATTACCGCAAGGCGTCCGGGAAACTTTTTCGCTTCTTTTACAATTTCCTCAATCGATAATTGCGGATGTTTTGAAGCGTCCCAACTGTCTTTTACATCACACCAGAAACAACCTACATCACAACCGCCCAGCCTGATAAAATAGGCGGCACGCCCCTGGTGAAAGCCTTCGCCCTGCAGGGTGTAGAATGCTTCCATTACGGGTAGGGTGGTAGTGGGTAAGGTAGTTGTCATAAAAAAGTAAAATCAGTCAATGGTGAATGGTGAATTGTCAATAAGGGAGGTCAAATTAATATTCACCATTCACCATTGACCATTCACGAAAGCGTTCAGCCTTCTGCCTTCAGCGTTAAGCGTTACGCGTTCTGCTTATACGCCTGTAAAGTATTCTTCAATAATCCCGCTATGGTCATTAATCCCACACCACCCGGTACAGGGGTAATGGCCGATGTTTTGGGGGCTACTTCTGCAAAAGCTACGTCTCCTTTAATGCGGAATCCTTTTTTAGCTGTTGCGTCATCCACACGGGTAATGCCCACATCGATCACAACAGCACCTTCTTTTACCATATCTGCTTTTACAAATTCCGGGCGGCCCAAAGCGGCTACCAGAATATCGGCCTGCAAACAGATCTCTTTCAGATTGGGGGTTTGTGAATGGCAAATGGTTACGGTGCAGTTGCCTCTTTGCTGGTTGCTGCTGAGCAGGATACTCATGGGCCTTCCTACAATATTACTTCTGCCAATAACCACGGCATGTTTGCCTTTTGTTTCAATATTAAAATACTCGAGCATCAACATGATGCCGTAAGGAGTGGCGGGGATGAAAGTAGATAACCCCTGCACCAGTTTACCGGCACTGCTGGGATGAAACCCATCCACATCCTTGGTGGGGTTGATGGCTTCGATCACTTTTTGTTCACTGATCTGTTTAGGCAGGGGAAGCTGAACCAGAATCCCATCTACGCCGGGATCATTATTCAATTGATCGATGGCTGCAAGCAGAACAGATTCCTGAACATCGCTCTCAAGCCTTACCAGTGTAGACCGGATTCCTGTTTCTTCACAGTTCCGGATCTTGCTGGCTACATAGGTTTCACTGGCACCGTTGGTACCTACCAGGATAGCTGCCAGGTGTGGGGCCCTTTTTCCTGATTGAACCAGTAGTTGCGTTTCGGCCTGTAAGGCTGCTTTTACTGCTGCTGAAGCAATTTTTCCGTCTAGTAGTAACATAGGATGGCAAAAGTATCAGAAATGCCATTGCCAAGCTCAAATTTTTAGCCACAATAAGTAAGTAAAACCTTGTACCGGTGTTTGCAAGGTCAGTCTGCCAAATTAAACAAACAGTAGTATTTATATATTTATCATGTGAATTGAAAATAAACTGAATTAAATATTAAATAAAAGTGTAATTAACTTTTTTTTTAGTTTTTACGCAGCATTCCGGATAACGCGATGGTCTAAACTGGGTTGGGCCTGTTAACTGATTGTAAAATCTGTTGAATTATATCTTTTTTAACATTTTTAACACTTTTGGTTATATTCGCCAACTCAAAGTTTATCCTAAAACTAAAAAAACATGAAGAAAATTGTATCTACACTTGTAGTGATGTTGCTATGTTTCTCTGTAGCTGTCACTGCACAGGTACGTCCGGTTACGGGTACCGTAAAAGATGACTCCGGGGCGCCTGTTCCCAATGTTTCAGTTAAAGTTAAGGGTAGCAGCACTGCAACAGTAGGTGACGCAAACGGTTCATACCGTATCAGCGCATCAGAAACAACTGTTTTGGTGTTTACTGCTGTTGGCTTTAATGACTACGAACAAAAGGTAGGCAAAGCTTCCGTTCTGAACGTTTCTTTAACCAAGAAAGTAAATGAACTGGAAAATGTGGTAGTTACCGCCCAGGGTATCAAAAAGAAAAGCAAAGAGATCGGTTACTCTTATGCTAAAGTGTCTAACGAAGAAGTTACCAATGGTCACTCTCCGCAACTGGCTGCTGCCTTATCAGGTAAAGTATCCGGTCTGGCTGTTTACAATGTAAACAACAGCGTAGATCCTTCTGTTAAAATCGTTTTACGTGGTTACCGTTCTTTAACCGGTAACAACGAAGCTCTGGTTGTATTGGATGGTATGCAAACCACCAGTACCGTTCTGGCTACTATCAACCCTAATGATATCGATGGTGTTACCATCCTGAAAGGTGGACAGGCAGCTACGCTGTATGGTTCTGCCGGTATCAATGGTGCGATCGTAATCACTACTAAAAAAGGTGCTAAAGGAAAGTTGAAAGTGAATTATTCAAACTCTACCAACTTTGAAAATATTGCATACTTACCTGCTTTCCAGACCACTTTTGGTAATGGATCTCAGTACTATCCATACACTTTCGGTTCTGCCGGTTATAGCTCAGACTATCTGGTGAGGATGAAAGAAAACTGGAGACCTTATGAGAACCAGCAATATGGTGATGCTTATGATGGAAGCATGCGTATCATTGGCCGTGTGATCAACGCTGCCGGTGATAAAATGGTTATCCCTTATGCAGATGCCCCAAATTCACGTAGAAAAGCTTTCAATACCGGTGTTTCTGTTAACAACCAGGCTAGTTTCCAGGGTGGTGATGAAACCGGTACTTATTATATGTCTGTTGAAAATCAGAAAATTGCCGGTATCGTTCCAAACGATATCAGCCAGCGTACCGGTGTACGTTTGTCTGCTTCTAAAGAGTATAACAAAGTAAGCACCAGCTTCAATGCCAGCTTTACTCAGGCTAACTACGACAGAACAGGTTCTGACTTTTACAATGACGTAATTAACACAGCTTCTCACATTCCTTTGGATCAGTTGAGAGACTGGAGAACTAACCAGTTTGCAAATCCAAACGGTTATTTCAATGACTATTACAACAACCCTTACTTTAATGCAGATGCTCAGCGTCAGCGTTATAAGGATGCAAATATCTCAGGTAACTTTGATGTTACTTACCGTGCATTGCCATGGTTGAGCTTTACCAACAAACTGGGTGTGATGAACAACTCACGTACCGGTAAGAATACTGTTGAGCAATTCCTGTATTCTGATTACGCAAAAAACACAGCTTACATTCCTGCTCCATGGCAACATGCGGATGACTATCCCGGTATCTACCGTGCTATCTCCGATCAGTTAGGTTCTGTTGCTGATTATTCTTCTACTGAGAACGTAGTTAACAATGAATTCCAGGCGCAATTGAAAAAAGACTTCGGTCAGTTCTCAAATGCTTTGGTATTAGGTTACAGCGTTTACCAGAGAACTACTAAATCTATCAACGTTTCTTCAAGCTCTATCGTTGTACCGGGTGTTTATAACATCGCCAACAGACAGGGTAACGTTGCAGGTAGTGAATCATCCACACAAGAACGTAAATACGGTGCTTATGCGGATTTGACCACTAACTACAAAGGATTCCTGATCCTGAACGGTACTTTCCGTTATGATGCAACTTCACGTTTCTACAAATCAGACAGGGATGTGAGCTTATACTCTTATCCTTACTATGGTGCGGCCTTGTCTTTCATTGCAACAGATGCCGTTCCTTCTCTGAAGAGCAAAACTTTGAACTACGCAAAACTGCGTGTTAACTACAATAAGAACGGTAACGATAACGTGCCTTTATATGGCCTGGATCTGACTTACCCTAACGGAGCTAACTTTCCTTTCGGAAATACCGTTGGTCTGACTGTTGGTAACGTATTACCTGATGCAAACCTGAAACCAGAGTTTGTAACTTCTTACGAAGTAGGTGGTGAGTTCCAATTGTTCAACAACCGTGTTAACCTGGACGTTACTGCTTATAACCAAAACTCAAAAGGTCAGGTTATCACCGTTAAAGTTCCCAACACAACCGGTTTCTCTAACTTGCTGATCAACGTAGGTGAAGCGAAAAACTGGGGTTATGAAGCTGACCTGAAAGTTCAGGTTCTGCGCAAAAGCAAACTGAAATGGGATATTAACCTGAAATACTCTTTCAACGACAATAAAGTGGTTGATCTGTATCCAGGTATCAACGAGTTCCTGTTAAGTGGTTACTCTTATGCCAACACCAATATCATCAAAGGTCTGCGCTACCCAATCATGAAATCTGATGGTTATGTGTACAGCGATCCTGTTGCCGGTGGTCAGGGATCTGGTATGAGACTGGTTAATGCAACAACCGGTTATCCTTTAAGAGATGCTGGTCTTAGCCAGAGAGGTGGTACTTTACCACGTCATATTGCCGGTCTGGGATCCAGACTTGCTTATGGTGATTTCTCTTTCACCTTTAACTTCGAGTATCGCGGTGGTAACGTATTATATAGCGACTTAGGCCGTCAGATGACCTTTACCGGTTCTGGTAAATGGACTGAGAACAGAGCTCCACAGATCTTCCCTAACTCTGCTTATACAGACGCTTCAGGTAAGATTGTTCCAAACACTACAGTTGGTGTTCGTGAACCAGAGTATGCTTTATGGGTTAACAACTACCGTTTGATTTCTGAAAACTTTGTGGTTCCAGCCTGGTTCATCAAACTGAGAGATATCAATATCACTTACAATGTGCCTAATAACCTGGTTAGAAAAACTAAAGTATTCACAAATGCAAGTGTTGCATTATTCGGAAGGAACTTATTCGCCATCTTAGACAAGAAGAACCAGTTCGTAGATCCTGAGTTCAGCTTTACAACAGGTAACGGTATCGGTATCAGCAATACTGGCCAAACACCTCCTGTTCGTCAGTATGGCTTTAATGTAAACCTTACGTTCTAATAACACTCACTAACCAATAAATAGAATGACAATGAAAATTAAATCATTATATATCCTCGGGTTAGCGGCAGTTCTTGGTACGGGTTGTAAGAAATCTTTCTTAGACGTTAATACCAATCCGAACTCTCTGCCAACAGCAACCCCTGCATTTGTAATTGCAAATGCCTTAAACGTAACCGGTACCAACATGGTTGGTCCTAATGAAATCGGTGAATACTGGTCAGGACATTGGACCCAGTCTAATGGTTATATCCTGTCTACCACCATTTTTGCATACAACTTTACCAATGGTGATTTTAACTATTGGGATGGGTTTTATGATAACCTCCAGGACTACCAATACGTAATCAGTGGAGCTGATGCTGCCGGACAGAGTTATCTGAAAGGACCTGCAAAAGTGATGAAAGCCTTTGTTTTCCAGCACCTGGTTGATATGTACGGAAACGTGCCTTTCACTGATGCATTAAAAGGGGTAGCTTCTTTAGCACCTAAATTTGATGATCAGAAAACAGTGTATGAAGGACTGATCACTATGCTGGATGATGCTATCGCAGATCTGAAAGCCAATGCATTTGCAAGTTCTTATGCTTCTTCTGATATCTATTTCAAAGGTTCTAATGCCAAATGGATCCAGTTTGCCAATTCATTGAAACTGCGTATCCTGGTTCACCAGGCTAAGATCACCGGAAGAGATGCTTATATCACTGCTGAGGTAAACAAGATCGTTTCTGGTGCTGGTGGATGGATCACCGGTGCAGAAGTAGCGATGAACCCAGGTTTTGAAGCAGTTGCCGGACACACAAACCCGGTTTATAACACATGGGGTTACAGTTCTACCGGTGCTAAACTGGCTTTGAACAACTACCCTCGTTTAACCGCGTATTTTGTAAATACCTTAAAAGCTAATAACGATACTTTCCGTTTAAAGCGTTTTGGTTATGCTAATGGCGGTGAAAACTCTGCTAACCCTGGTGTAAGTACTGCTGCAGAAATCGCTTCTAACTATACAGGTACTCCATTTGGCGTAAGCTCTGGATTCCTTCCTTCTGCTTCTTCTTCACTCGGACCAAGCTTGCTTGTAAAAGGTGAGTTCGGCAGACCTTATGTGATCATGAGTGCAGCTGAAGTTCAGTTTTGCTTAGCAGAATTGAAGCAGCGTTACCCAGCAGTTACTCTGCCAGGAACCGCTCAATCATATTATGAAGAAGGTGTTAGACAGGCTTTCCGTCTGGTTGGTAGCACTACTGCACAGGCTAATACACTTACTTCAAGTGCTATTGCTAACTGCGACTGGGCTGCTTCAACTGATAAACTGGCTGCTATTGCAACACAGAAATGGTTTGCACTGGCTAACTTCAATGGTTTTGAAGCCTGGACAGAATACAGAAGAACAAGATTACCTGTAACACCACAGTCACCACAAGTGGTTACTGCTGACAAGCCATTACGTCTGTATTATCCAGCATCTGAGTTGGGTTCTAACGGCGATAATGTAAAAGCACAGGGAACAATTGATCCGTTTAAATCTAAAATCTTCTGGGACGTTAACTAATTTCCCAATAGGTTTAAGAATATAGAAAAGAGGCCGGCAAATTTTGCCGGCCTCTTTTTATGCGATCATGCGATTGAATATATCTGTGTTAACTATGTTTGAGGGGTGCTTTTTTATACATTTGCAGACAATCGAATAATATGGAACAGCAACCAACCCAGTTAAACATAGAGATCAGTGAAGAAACAGCAGAAGGCAGTTATGCCAACCTGGCCATCATCACCCACAGTAATGCAGAATTTGTGATCGATTTTGTGAACGTGATGCCCAGCACACCTAAGAGCAAAGTAAAATCAAGGATCATATTCACCCCCATGCATGCCAAGCGTTTTATGAAAGCCCTGGCAGAGAATATAGAACGTTTTGAAGCTGCCAACGGAACCATCAAGGACCTTGAGCATATTGAGATACCGATGAATTTCGGCGGGCCAACGGCCCAAGCGTAGCTTGGGAATTAAAAATTAAAAATTAAAAATTAAAAATTAAAAATTAAAAATTAAAAATTAAAAATTAAAAATTATAGGATTGCCATTTGTGAGGCTCTTGCATAATCCGCAACGCAATTATTAATTACTAATTATTAATTTTTAATTACCTACAGCATTCCCTCATCTGCAAAACTGAAATACCCTTCATTGCTCACGATAATATGGTCCATTACGGATATGTCCATAAAAGATGCGGCCTGTTTGATCTTTTGGGTGAGTAATTCATCTGCTTTACTTGGATGTAAGTTGCCGCTGGGGTGATTATGACAGAGCACCAGCGAAGTGGCTTCGTATTCCAGCGCTTTTTTCAGGATCACCCTTGGGTCTGCAACGGTGCCTGTGAGGCCTCCTTCGCTTACGATCTCAAAATGGGTTACCCGGTTGCCCCTGTTGAGAAATATGACTGCAAATACCTCCTGTTTCCTGTATTCCAGCATGGCACGCAGGTATTCTGCAATATCTCCGCTTTTGGTAATCAGATCCTTTTTCCTGCCTGCTGCATTGCGGCGTATACCCAGTTCCAGTGCTGCGGCTATGGTAACCGCTTTGGCCTCACCCAGGCCCTTAATACGGCAGTTTACCAGCTCCTGTACAGATTTGCCTGCCAATTTCTGAAGATCGTTATTTGTGGCCTGTAAGAGGATTTTGGCTAAATCGATGGCCGAATGCTCTTTTGTACCGTTGTTGATGAGTATGGCCAGTAATTCTGAATTGCTCAACGAATGGGCTCCGTTCTGAACTAATTTTTTTCTGGGTTGATCTTCTGTGGACCAATCTTTAATAGAAAATTTGCGCATAGTAAAAAAATTGACAAAATCAAATTACTATTTCTTCACCTTATCTCTATCTTCGCGGCACACCCCACTATTTATGAACCCATCTGTCAAGATATTTTCCGGCACCGGTTCGCAGAAACTGGCTGAGAAAATTGCCCAAAGATTTGGTGCCCCCATTGGTAAGATCAACATTCAAAAATTCAGCGACGGGGAGTTTCAACCCATCTTTCTGGAGAGTATCCGCGGCGACTATGTTTTTCTTGTACAAAGCACTTACGCTCCTACAGAGAACCTGATGGAGTTGCTGTTAATGATCGATGCGGCAAAGAGAGCCAGTGCGCACAAGATCATTGCCGTAATTCCTTATTATGGTTTTGCCCGGCAGGACAGAAAAGACAAACCCCGTGTGGCCATTGGTGCAAAACTGATCGCTACCTTATTGGAAGCAGCAGGGGCGGACCGTGTAATTACGATGGATTTACACGCACCCCAGATCCAGGGATTTTTTGATGTGCCGGTTGACCACCTCGACAGTTCAGCAATTTTCATTCCTTATATTGAACAATTAAAGTTGCCTAATCTTTCTTTTGCGGCTCCGGACGTAGGCAGTACCAACCGTGTTAGGGAGATCGCCAGCTATTTTAATGCAGAAATGGTGATCTGCGATAAGCACCGCAAACGTGCCAACGAGATCGCCAGCATGGTGGTTATCGGGGATGTAACTGATAAAGACATTGTACTGGTAGATGATATCTGTGATACCGGTGGAACCCTGGCCAAAGCAGCCGGTCTTTTAAAGGATAAGGGAGCGAGAAGTGTACGTGCACTCATTACGCACCCTGTTTTAAGCGGAAAAGCCTACGAGAATATCGAGAATAGTGTACTGGAAGAGCTGATCGTTTGTGATACCATTCCGTTGATGAAAGAATCGAAAAAGATCAAGGCAATATCGGTAGCCGATCTGTTTGCCATTGCTATCCGAAATGCTTACGAAAACAAGAGCATTACCAGCCTGTTTATCCACTCTCAGCTGAGAGGAAGAGATAAGTAAGTTTGGAGTTTGGGGTTTAGCGTTTGGAGTTGCATGAATTAAATATTTTGTAATTAATTGATAATGAGTACTATATGTACTCATTATTTTTTTATGAGGAACCGGATTTTTTTTAGAAAATAACTCCAAACTCAAAACCCCAAACCCCAAACTTTCCCCTACCTTTGCCGTCCTAAAATTTTATTATGAAAACAATTACAATCGAAGGTCACCTGAGGACCGAGCATGGCAAAAAAGCCGCCCGCCAGATTCGCTCTCAGGACAATGTGCCGGGTGTAATTTACGGGGGTGCTCAGGAGGTAAATTTTTACGCTTCTGCAAAGGCTTTCAAGCCTTTAGTGTACACTGGTGAATTTCAGTTGGCCGATGTTACCGTTGACGGCAAAACGTACAAATGCATTTTGAAAGATCTGCAATTTGACAAAGTAGAAGATTCACTGATACACGTAGATCTGCTGGAACTGGTTGGCGACAAAAAAGTGATCGCTACCCTGCCTATCAAATTTACCGGTGTTTCTGTAGGGGTAAAAGGTGGTGGTAAACTGATCACCAAGATCAAAGCATTGAAAGTTAAGGCGCTGCCTAAAGACTTAAGAGAAACGATCTCTGTTGATATTACCAATCTTGACCTTAACGGAAATATCCGTGTGGAAGATGTGAAAGTGGATGGCATGGAGATCTTGAACTCTCCACGTATTCCTATTGCTTCTGTTGTGTTAACACGTCAGTTGAAGCAGGAAGAAGCAACTGCTGCTACTTCAGGTGCCAAAGCACCGGCAGCCGCTCCTGCAAAAGCAGCCGCTCCAGCCGCAAAAAAATAATCCCGTTTTTTACAAACAGGATATATATATAAAGCCCGGTATTTTTTACCGGGCTTTTATTTTGCTTCAGGAAGCGAGATATAAAAAGTAGTTCCTTTATTTTCGGCACTTTCTATTCGGATCTCTCCGTTATTCTTTTCAATAAATTCTTTACAGAGCTTTAACCCTAAGCCGGTTCCTTTCTCATTGGCCGTTCCTGTATTGGAGATGATATTATCGTGCTGAAAGATGGAGGCCATTACTTCCGGTGACATGCCTATTCCTTTATCAATCACTTCTATGATCACCCGGTTATCATGTGAATAGCTTCGTATCAGGATCTCGCCGTTCTGGAAACTGTATTTGATGGCATTGGAGAGCAGGTTACGCAATACCAGTAACAAATGATCAGGATCGGCCCATACGAAGTGGTTTACATTTTCCAGTACCAGTTTGATGTTTTTCTGTTCGGCCATCTGTTTAAATACCAATAGCTTTTTTTGGAGCAGGTTATTCAGGTCAATTATTTCCGGAGAGGCTTTGATGCCCTGGAGCTGACTGATACTCCATCGCAAAAGATTATCCAATGTGCTTTGTAACCTGTCTACCTCTGACGAAAGTTTTGCCGATACCTCCTGAAAGGTTTCGGGGCTCATATATTCCTTTTTCACCAGATCGAGCGAATTCTTTAACTGACCGATGGGTGATCGAAGATCGTGAGAGATGATGGAGAATAATTTCTCTTTGGTTTCATTCATCTGGTGTAGGTCTTTGTTCTTCTCTTCTATCTCTTCCTGGTAAATGAGCTGCTCTTTTTTAAAGTACAGCAGGGCAAGCATCAGGGCGGCAAGGGTCCAGGTAAGATTAAAGATCACCCTTCCGAAACTTACCGGTGTAAAAAACTGATGATCCGATTCGAGGAAGATCTTGATACCGATAAACAACAGACAGTTCAGAATACTCATTGCAATGAGAAATCGTTTCTCATTGAAATAAATGATCAGGATGATCAGGTTAACGATAAGGAAATATTCTCCCCCATTTCTGAACAGAATGGCACTTGTTGTAAATAGTACGCTGGAACAAAAAGTAAGGATCAGCTGTCCTACTAAAAACTTCTGGTAACTATTGATCAGCAGAATAAGAAAAGCGCCCACCAGCAGTAGAAAATTGATCAGGGCCAGAATCATTTTTTCGTGAAACAGGTTATTGATGAGAAAAAAGATATTGGTAGGGATACCGGCAGCTACGATAATATTGAGAAGCTGTGTTTTCTTTTTCTCATGAAAGCCAAGCCCGGGACGAATACCTATATTGGCCACTTTTACGCCAAAACGGAATATTGTATGGTAGATATTTCGGAACATGGGGGATTTTGGATCTTGAACGAAAATAAGCTTTGTAGCGTAAAAACTGCCTAACGTATATAAAATGATCATATTCTTGCAGAAATGCAGTAGGATTGTGGGTGATTCAGCTTTTTTCTAAGGTTTTACCGTTTATTTTTGATGCGTATATGAATAAATTTCTGATCATAGGCCTGGGTAATATAGGAGATGAATACCGTCATACGCGCCATAATATCGGGTTTGATGTGGTGAGCGCCTTTGTTTTAAAACACGGAGGTTTTTTTAAAACAGACAGGCTAGCGGAAGTGGCCGAATTAAAGTGGAAAGGGAAGATCTTTATCTGTATCAAGCCCACCACTTTTATGAACCTGAGCGGTAAGGCATTTAAGTACTGGATGGATAAGGAAAAGATCGCCGTTGAAAATACCCTTACCATCGTTGATGATCTGGCTTTGCCTCTAAACAAGATCCGGATGCGCGGCTCGGGTAGTGATGCCGGGCATAATGGGTTGCGAGATATTCAACTTACTTTAGGCACAGATCAATACCCCAAGCTACGTTTTGGTATCGGGAATGATTTCCCGAAAGGCAGACAGGTAGAATTTGTTTTAGGGAGATGGCAGCCATCTGAAGTACCCTTGATCGAAAAGAAAATCGCCAAATGCGCAGAGATCATTGAGTCTTTTGCCGCTATCGGACTGGATAAGACCATGAATATGGCCAACAGTCTGGGTTTTGAATAATAAATCATACCCTTTTTCAGTTATTAGGTAAGGAAACAGGATGCAGTTAGCCTGCAGTATGCAGGGGGCTTTGAAAATGCCCCCTAAAATGGCTATCGGATCCTGATCCATAAAATCACCTGTAACATGAAAATATTCTGTGTTGGCCGTAATTACGCCGATCATGCCAAAGAACTGGGCAATGCTGTTCCGGAAGAGCCGGTCATATTTATGAAGCCTAAAACGGCTTTGATGACTTCGAACGCTCCCTTCTACTACCCCGAATTCACCAATGAACTCCATTACGAAGCAGAGATCGTTCTACGTGTATGTAAGAACGGCAGGTATATTGGTGAGGCCGATGCTGAGATGTATTACGATGCCTTTACGATCGGAATCGATTTTACAGCCCGCGATATACAGGCAGAGCTGAAGAAGAAAGGGCTTCCCTGGGAAAAGGCCAAAGCCTGGGACAATTCTGCTGTGATTGGTAAATGGGTTGATCTTACACCGGAGATACTGACCAACCCCATCCATTTTTCTTTACAGAAGAACAAAGAAACCGTTCAGGTAGGAACTACAGAGGATATGATCTTTTCTTTCAACGAGATCGTATCTCATATCTCACAATATTTTTCGATCAATATCGGCGACCTGATCTATACGGGCACACCGGCCGGTGTTGGAGAATGCGTAACCGATGATATACTGGAAGGCTATTACGGTAAAGAAAAAATGTTTTTCCTCGAGATCAAATAAATGGAAACAAGCGCTATTGACAAACATACGCAACCCATCGGCCGGAAATTAACCGCCGAAAGGTTATGGCATGCGTACCGGCTGATGGTTACTGCCAAGTCGATGTGTGAAACTTATGATGCCAACCGTACAGTTTGTAAATATGTGCATTCCACTTCACGTGGGCATGAAGCCATTCAGATCGCAACAGGTTTACAATTACTTCCCTGCGATTGGGTAAGCCCTTATTACCGCGATGACAGCCTCATGTTATCTGCAGGTTTTAGTCCTTATGAATTAATGCTGCAGTTACTGGCCAAAAAAGAAGATCCTTTTTCAGGAGGCCGTTCTTATTATTGTCATCCCAGCAGCCGCGATCATCATCGCCCATCCATCATACATCAAAGCAGTGCAACCGGTATGCAGGCCATTCCTACCACCGGTATTGCACAAGGTATCAAGTTCATGGAACAGACGGGATCAGATCTGTTAAGAAGAACTTCGGAAGGTGAATTGCCGGTTGTGATCTGTTCATTGGGAGATGGAAGTGTAACCGAAGGTGAAGTAAGTGAAGCTTTACAATTTGCTTCTTTGAAACAATTGCCTATTATTTACCTGGTACAGGATAACAGCTGGAGTATCAGTGCTACATCAGAAGAAATAAAAACAGGGAATGCATATGAATATGCAGCCGGGTTTAAAGGCTTAAAAAGATTACAATGTGATGGCAGTGATTTTATACGCAGTTATGAAACCATGGAACAGGCCATTGAATATGCACGCATGGAAAGGAAACCGGTATTGGTGCATGCCAAAGTGCCTTTACTTGGACATCATACCAGCGGTGTACGCAAGGAGTTTTACCGTAACCGTGAAGACCTCCTGAAACATGGATTATATGATCCGATACCTAAACTGAGGTTATTGTTAAATGCTGTTGGATACAGTGAGCATGCGATCAATCAGCTGGAATCGGATGCCCTGGATAAAGTACTGTCTGATTTTGTACTGGCACAGGCCATTGCTGAACCGGATGCAAACAGTGTGAGTGATCATGTATTTGCACCCACACCGGTTAAAGAAGAAGCAGGACAACGATCGCCTAAGAACGGTGAACGTGTGATGATGGTGGATGCTGCTTTACATGCCGTGGAAGAATTGATGGATGCATATCCCGAAGCGGTTTTATACGGACAGGATGTAGGAGCCAGATTGGGTGGGGTATTTCGTGAAGCGGCAACATTGGGAGAGAAATTCGGGGCCCACAGGGTTTTTAATACAGCTATACAGGAAGCTTATATAGTTGGATCAACCATCGGCTTGTCTGCTCTGGGTATGAAACCGGTGGTAGAGATACAGTTTGCCGATTATATTTATCCGGGTCTGAACCAGCTGATCACAGAGATCTCTAAATCCTGTTACCTCTCTAATGGAAAATTTCCGGTTCAGATGGTATTACGTGTGCCCACCGGGGCTTATGGCGGGGGTGGGCCTTATCATAGCGGAAGTATTGAGAGTACGCTTCTTTCTGTAAAAGGGATCAAAGTGGTATATCCTTCCAATGCTGCGGATATGAAGGGACTGATGAAAGGCGCTTTTCTGGATCCCAATCCGGTAGTGATGCTGGAGCATAAAGGCCTATACTGGAGCAAAGTGCCCGGAACGGATGATGCCCGTACCATTGAGCCTGATAAGGATTATGTATTACCCCTTGGTAAGGCCAATACCGTATTGGCAGCTGATCCGAATAAACAGCGAAAAGGTGAAACCGTTTGTATCATAACCTATGGAATGGGCGTGTATTGGGCTAAGGCCGCTGCCGAAAAAATGCCAGGCCAGATAGAGATCATTGACCTGCGGACCTTATTCCCATTGGATGAGGAGGCAGTGTTTGAAGCGGTGCGCAGGCATGGAAAAGTGCTGGTTTTGAGTGAGGAACAGCAGAATAATTCGTTTGCCGAGGCTTTATCGCTCCGGATCTCCAATAACTGTTACCATTTTCTGGATGCCCGTGTGGAAGTGATGGGAGCCCTGAATCTGCCCGCAGTGCCCATCAATATTGGTCTGGAAGCGGCTATGTTGCCTACCGCGGCCAAAGTGATAGAACGAATCCGCAAACTTTTGGCCTACTAAAGGGTATCATTTTACCCAAACCTCCTATATTTGCAGCCCGTTAAGGAAAACCGTAACCGCAACTAACTTTTGGCGAGGTAGCTCAGTTGGTTAGAGCACAGGATTCATAACCCTGAGGTCACGAGTTCAAATCTCGTTCTCGCTACAATGTTATTCTTGAGAATAACATACGAATTTAGAAAGTCGGCTTTAAGGGCCGACTTTCTGTTTTTAAGGAACTTTTTGGGAAACGTGATTATTTGGGACCAACAATATAAAACACAGTATCTATAAAATAGAGCATACCATTTTGTGTTAATACATTTTCATCATGAAGATCTTCTAGAATCAAACTTAGCTCCTCATTATAATAGTCGTGGTTCTTTTTATTTATAAAGCCATTATTTTCTAAAAATGCTTTTACCATATTCAAATCTGTTTTTTCATTTGCTTTTACAAATGGCTGTTCAACCACAGCATAAAATACATTCAAATCTTTGTGAAAACCCAAAAGTTGATATGCCGTATCAGGGAAAAATAAATTATTCAGTAAGAGGTTGTGAAAATAATCAACCCAACTTGCGTAGTAAATTGCATCATTCAATTTAAGAACAGTTGAGCCATCTTTTAAGTAGACCTTCTGTTCGGCACCTTCCGAAACGTATAAATCTATATTGATATTCTCTACCCAAAGATTATTGTCTTCTGCAAATTGAACTAGGCTCTTTGTTTCTTCTTCTTTGAGCTGCTGTTGGTCTTTAGCCATTGCGCTTGTTCCTTGGCTTCCTTTAAGGTAACTGCAGGCTGCTTGGATAAGATGATGGTGCTTAACTTGGCTCTTTCCAGAAAGGATATGTTGTATG